>JAEUQS010000851.1 GCA_016789625.1 Acidobacteriota bacterium
GCGAGGTACGCGAAGTCCGGGTACTCGGGGAGCGGTTTTGCGAGGAGCCGCGGCAGCGGGGCGTCGAGATCCAGGACCTTCTCGGCCGCGAGGTGCACGGTGAGGTAGGCGAACGCCGCCTTCGTGAGCGACGCGCCTTACATCACGGTGTCGATCGTGAGCGGCCTCTCCGCGTCCACGTCGGCGAACCCGTACGCGTGCTGGTGGACGATCCTCCCGTCGCGCACGAGCGCGAGCGCGAGGCCCGGGACCTGCGCTTTCCGCATGAGCTCCTCGATGCGCGCGTCGAACGTCGCGACCGGATGAGCGGGTGTCACCGCAGGCGCGTCGCCCGGAACGGGCGGAGTCACAGCAGGCCCAGTCGTCGTGCAGGCGGTGGCCGTCAGCACGGAGACCGCGATCAGGACGGCGGCACGCGCCACATGAATCGGGCTGAACATGTGCATCTCCGGAGGCGCCGCCGCCTTCACTCGAGCGGGTGCCATTGCGCGGGCTCGAACGTCAGCGTGTCCGGTGGATCCCCGCGAAGCAGCTCCTGGGCGCGGCATCCGTCGGCCATCGTGGACGGCCCGTACGAAGCGGCCATCGTGTCGGTCGAGAGGAAGGCGACGCCGAGCGTGGTCTTCCCGGGGCCGAGGTCGATGCGGAACTCCCGCGCCGGCGCCCCTGCGTTGCTGGCCGTCGAGAGCCAGCCGAAGTCCGCGAGGAACTTCTGCTTCTCGGCCTCGGGCCTCGGCGCCGGACCGTCGCGGAGGAGCCACTCGAACGGCTTGCCGCGTTGCCAGGTGCCGTCCTTCCTCGTATAGACGACCTCGCCGAGCGCCGCCGACGCGTGCAGGATCTTGATGCGGTCGCCGTTCGCGACGCACAGCGTGGGGAACCCCGTGGCCGGTCCCTCCACCGCGACGTAGAGGGTCGAGCCGCTTCGGAGGAGCCGCACCTCGCCGCCTCCGGTCAGCTTCTCGCGCCTCGCGCCCGCCCACTCGGCCTTCCCGACCGTTCCGTCGATGACGACGGGAGGGGCCTTCGGTGGTGTGGCGAGCGCGGCGGCGGCGAGCAGAGCTGGAAGCATGGTTCCCCCTCGCCCGAACGATACATGCAGCCTGCTCATTGAACCCGGCCGGCGCCTGGGGCCTGCTATGCCCCGGGAGTGATTTCGCCATGCACTTCAAGACGATCATCGAGCCGTTCCGCATCAAGTCGGTCGAGCCCATCAAGACGACCACCCGCGAGCAGCGGGTGAAGGCGCTCGCGGGGGCGGGAAACAACGTCTTCCTGCTGCACGCCGAGGACGTCCTCATCGATCTCCTCACGGATTCCGGCACCGGGGCGATGTCCTCTGCACAGTGGGGCGCGCTGATGCAGGGCGACGAGTCCTATGCCGGGAGCCGGTCGTTCTACCGCTTCCGCGACGTCGTGCAGTCGCTCACGGGCTTCAAGCACGTCATCCCCACGCATCAGGGCCGGGCCGCCGAGCGGATCCTCTTTCACAGCATCCTGAAAGAAGGAGACGTCGTTCCCAACAACAACCACTTCGACACCACGCGGGCGAACATCGAGGTGGAGGGCGCCGAGGCGCTGGACCTCGTGATCCCCGAAGGGCGCGTCCCTTCGCTCGTCCACCCGTTCAAGGGAAACGTCGATCTCGTCGCGCTGGAGCGGCTCCTCGGTGAGAGGGGCGAGCACATCCCGCTCGTCATGGTCACCGTGACGAACAACTCGGGAGGCGGCCAGCCCGTGTCGCTCGAGAACCTGCGCGGCGTGCGCGCGCTGTGCGACCAGTTCGGCAAGCCGCTCTTCCTGGACGCCTGCCGTTTCGCGGAGAACTCCTGGTTCATCAAGAGCCGGGAGCCCGGCCAGAGCCACAGGGCGCCGCGGGAGATCGCGCGCGAGATGTTCTCGCTGGCCGACGGCTGCACGATGTCGGCCAAGAAGGACGGGCTTGCCAACATCGGCGGCTTCCTGGCCATGAACGACGATGCGTGGGCCGAGAAGGCCCGGAACCTCCTGATCCTCACCGAGGGCTTCCCCACGTACGGAGGCCTCGCGGGGTACGACCTCGAGGCGATTGCCACGGGCCTCGAGGAAGTGGTCGAGGAGGCGTATCTCCATTACCGCATCAGGTCCACCGAGTACCTCGCGGAGAAGGTCCTCGCGGCCGATGTGCCGATCATCCGGCCGCCGGGCGGGCATGCCGTGTACATCGACGCGCGGGCGCTGCTGCCGCACATTCCCCCGCTCGAGTACCCGGGCATCGCGCTGGTGAACGCGCTCTACGTCGAGGCCGGCGTGCGGGGCGTGGAGATCGGCACCGTGATGTTCGGGCTGCATCCCGACGGGACCGAGACGCCCGGCGCCATGGACCTCGTGCGGCTCGCGATCCCGAGGCGCGTCTACACGCAGTCGCACATCGACTACGTGGCCGAGGCCGTGCTCTACGTGGCGGGGCTGAAGAAGGAGCTGCGAGGTCTGAGAATCGTCTCGGCGCCCAAGGCCTTGCGGCACTTCACGGCGCGCTTCGAGCCGCTTCTGTGAACTCCTGGATTCTCGAGACGAGCGGGAGGACGAAGGCGGCTTCGTCGTTCAGCACGTTGCTGAGGATCACGATCGACAGGCGCGACTCCGGGATCCGCACGTTCCAGGCGCGGAACCCGGCACCGCTGCCACTGTGGAGCTGGAGCGGCTTGCCGTCCTTGCCCGTGCGCAGGAACCAGCCGTAGCCGATTCCGCCCTGCCTTCCCGAGACGTAAGCCGTGAGCATGGCCTTGCGAAGCGCGGCAGGGAGGAAGCGGTCGTCATACAGCGCTTCACTGTAGCGGGCCAGGTCGTCCACGGTCGAGACGAGGTCCCCGGCCCCGACGATGTCGATGGTCTCCTGCTCCGAGAGCTCGAAGCCGGTTTCTGTGCGGGCGTAGCCGCGTGCGCGTCCGGGGACGCGGTGTCCGCGCTCGGGCACTGTGTGCGTCATGCCGAGGGGGCCGAACACCTCGACGCGCATCAGCTCGTCGAACGGCCGGCCCGTCGCCGCCGTGGCGATCATCGTGAGGAGCGTGTAGCCCACGTTGCTGTACTGGAACTTCGTCCCGGGCGGTGCGACGAGAGCGCGCGGCACGTAGGGCGGCGGTGCTTCCGTGGCGTCGGGCCAGTACTGGGGGAAGCGCGAGACGAGCCAGAAGAACGTCGTGTCGATGTCCGTCCCGGCCGAGTGCGAGAGCAGGTCGTGGATCGTCACGGCGTTCCACTCCTCGGGCCAGCCTGGCAGGCGATCGCCCACGCGGTCGCAGAGGTGGAGCCGGCCCTGGGCCGCGAGCCGCAGGATGAGCGCGGCCGTGAACTGCTTGGAGACCGACATGATCATGAACGGCGTATCAGGTGTGTTGGGCTTTCCAAGCTCCCGGTCGGCGAGTCCGTACGCCTTGCGGAGGAGCGTCTTGCCGTCCCGCCGCACGAGGACCGCGCCGGAGAAGCGGCGGTCACGCAAGGGCTCGGCGAGGACCTCGTCGACGGCGCGCTCGAGAGCGTCCTGGGCCCGTGCGGCGCTGGGTGCTGCCAGGAAAGCGATACACAAGAGGCGCGGGAGGACTCTCGAGCTGAGCATCGGGAAGGAAGATATCGATTCGGACGCCGGGAACCAATCGGAGCCTCGGGAATCATACTGAGCGTATGGCTACGAACCGGATCTTTCACGCCGCCGTTCTTGCTGTCGCGATCGCCGTTGCCGGTTGCTCGGGAGACGCGGACTTCAGCCAGGTCGCGCCCGAGCCGGTCCTGCTCGTGGCGGAGGACTACCAGGAGGACATTCTCGCGATCGACCGGCTCGTGTTCGCGCCCGGGCCGTGGGACGACGGACGACGCACGGCGCTCGCGAAGCGGCTCGAAGGCGTGGCGGGACGCGTGAAGGAGGGCTCGACGTCCAAGTTCCTCCTCCTCGAGTCGCTCGAGCTGAAGCGCCTGGCGGGCATCGTGAAGAGGGTTTCGGCCAATGCCCCGAAGGATCCAATCGAGAACGACTGGATGCGCCTCCGGAACAACCTCTTCGACGATCGGGCCTGGTTTGCCCGCAGCGCCCGCGATCTGGAAGCGGTCCCGGTGCCGACCGCCGTCGTCGCTGCCGTCGGTCCCGTGGACACTCCCGTGCCGGAAAGCCAACCGGAAGCCGGGCTGCGCCCCGATCAGCACGTGCGATCGGGTGGCGGCTACGGCGCGCCCGCGCCCCGCAGCCTGGCCGGATCGTGGCGTGTGACCGAGCTGCGGAAGGACGGCCTCATCTCACAGGACAAGGAACTGGAGGGTGCGCTCCTTTCGTTCGAGGCAGGGCGCCTTACCGTCACGGCGGGCGGTCGCGCCCGGGATACGGGCGGTCGCGCACAAAGCTTCGTGATCACGGACGTGCCCGACTCACCGAGCGATGCATTTCGTGTGGCGTCGGACGAGCGGAGCGAAGGCCCGAAGGGGAGTGGGTGGATGCTCTTCGAGATCGTGGGATCCGACCTGCGGCTGGCGTTCTACGACGGCCTCGCTGGCCGCCCTCCCGGCTTCGAGGCGGGCCCGAAAGGGCAGGGGCCGGCGCTCATCGTCCTCCGGCTGACTCGGGGCTCGTGACTGAGACCATTGCCGAATCTCCTTGACAGACCGGGGCCCCATCGCCATATTCATACAGTCATGTGCTCGTGGAACACCACTCCGAACCTAGCCTTGGTGGCGTCGAGCGGCAACCTTACGTCGCCGCTGCTGGAGGGGTTCGCGTAGCCTGACTGTGGTCGATCGGCCATGCAGGCCCCCTTCAGTCAGCGGCTGAAGGGGGCTTTCGCTTTTCCGCCCCCGAGAGTTCCCTGGATCTCTGTCGTCGTACTGCACGTGTGCCCGGGTGGTGAAACTGGAAAACACGGCGGTCTCAGACACCGCATGCTGCGGGTTCGAATCCCGCCCTGGGCAAAGTGTGGGCACCGACAGAGCGCCAGACCGAGAGAGCCCAGGTGGCGCAATTGGCAGACGCACCGGTCTGAGAGGCCGGGTGTTGTGGGTTCGAATCCCACCCTGGGCACCATTGCAGGAACGAGTGGAATGTGGCGGGGCGGGAGGGAGTCGAACCCTCGGACCTTGCGGGTCGCGGCTTAGCAGGCCGCTGTGCCAAACCGACAGACACGTCCGCCCCGGGAATGGAAGGGTGGCGGAGAGTGGAGGTGTCGATCCCCCGTCTTGTGGACGCATGCCGGTTTTCGAAACCGGGTGCCAGGCCGCTGGCGCACTCTCCGCGAGGACCCCTGTCGGGGTCGAAAGACTCAGCGTGAAGAGCGACTGAAGAGGGCCACGGATCGAAGATTACATACTACTGTGGCGCCGTCAAGACCTGATTCGACCGGTCATGCCTCTGGCGTGCGTTGGCGTGGCCTGGGTTTCAGCTCCCGGGCGCCACGCGATTCCAGGTTTGACGCACGAGTTCGAGATCCTCCCCTTCGACGAGGTACAGCTCGACGCGTCCGCAGGACCCGCAGACGTAGCGGTCCGGCGCGGTTCCCTTGCTCAGGACGCCCGTCTTGAGCGTGATCTTCTCGCTCTGGGCGTGATGCCCTGCCTGATGGAACACCTCTGTGCCGGAGCATCCGGAGCAGCGACCGTTCTTCATGAGCTCTCCTCCTCGCGATGCCAGGCCCGGAACGGATCCGGCGGGCCGGGATTCTACCGACCGGTCCGGCCGGGCGCCCTTCGAATACACTCGGACCGGTGACCCTCCACCCGCTCCAGAGGCGTTACCACGCCGAAGACCTCGTGAGGCTGCGCCGCTCCGACGAGAGCCGGCGATACGCCGCCCCGCAGCGCGCGGGACACGTGGATCCCAACCCCCACCAGATCGAGGCCGTCATCTTCGCGCTCTCCCGGCTCGGCGAGGGCGGCTGCATCCTGGCCGACGAGGTCGGGCTCGGGAAAACCATCGAGGCCGGTCTCGTCGTTGCGCAGCTCCGGGCCGAAGGGGCTCAGCGCATCCTGCTCGTCGTGCCCAAGCCGCTCCTCGGCCAGTGGCGGCAGGAGCTGTTCACGCTCTTCGGTATCGAGGCGCGCGACGAGTGGCCCGCGCCGGGCGCGTTCGACGGCACCGGTGTCTTCCTCGTGGGCCGCGAGGCCGCGGGCAGCGAACGGGGCCAGCAGGCGATCCTCGCGGGCGGGGCCTTCGACCTCATCGTGATCGACGAGGCGCACGAGGTCTTCGCGGGCCTCCACCGCCGCTTCGATGCCAGCGGCGACATGCGCGACGACGCCCCGGCCGCGCACACGGCGGGACGGCTCTTCGAGGTCGTCCGGCAGACGAGCACGCCCGTGCTCCTCCTCACGGCGACTCCGATCCAGAACAACCTCAAGGAGCTGTGGGCGCTCGTGCGCTTCGTGGATCCCGCGGGGACGCTGCTCGGCGACATCTCGACGTTCCGGCGCACGTTCTGCGACGGCGACGAGCGGGCCGTCGTGGAAGGCCAGTCGCACGAGCTGCGCCGGCGCATCCAGGTCGTTCTCAAGCGCACGCTCCGGCGGCAGGCGCAGGAGTTCCTGAGCCGGCCGTTCGTGGACCGGCAGGCGCGGCTCTTCGAGTACCCCATGACCGTCGACGAGCGCTCGCTCTACGAAGACGTCACGCGCTACCTCCTCGAGCCGAACCTCGCGGCGTTCCAGGGCAACCAGCGCAGGCTGCTGCTCATCGGCTTCCACCGGCTCATGGCGTCGTCCACCGCCGCGCTCGCATCCAGCCTCCGCAAGGTGGCCGCGCGGCTGCGGCGTCTGCTCGAAGGCGGGAAAGTCGACGATGCCCCGCAGTCGTTCGGGCTCCGTGAGCTGGCGGCCGACCTCGAGGATGACGACCTCCTCGAGCCTTCGGAAGACCCAGCAGACCTCGTGGGCGCGGTGAGCGATTCGAAGTCGGTCGAGGCCGAGCTGGCCCGCGTCGAGGGGTTCATCGCCCGCGCCGTGGCCCAGCGCGACGACGGCAAGTC
>JAEUQS010000858.1 GCA_016789625.1 Acidobacteriota bacterium
GACGTTGAAATCCGCGGGCGTCGGCGCGGCCCCGTAGGACGGGTTTCGGATCTCGAAGATCGAGGAGCACTTCGTGCACTTGATCTTCTTCGCCGGCACGCCCTGAAAGCGGGTCTCATCGTAGTGATACCGCGTCGTACAGCTCGGACACTGAATGATCAAGACAGCTCCCTAGATTCTCGAGGGCCGGATTCCCGGATTAGAGCGCGTCCGGCCGCTCCGGATCAAGCTTGCGCCGAAATCGCGGGGGCGGGAGTCGCGAGGGAGCTCCCGGCGACCTGCGCCACGACCCGGGGAATCAGCGCGAGGAGCGCGTCCACGTCGCCCGGAGTCGAGCTCCACCCGAACGAGAACCGCAGCGTGGACCGGGCATCCTCCTCGGAGACGCCCGAAGCGAGGAGCGTTCTCGAGACGGACATCGAGCCGGCCGAGCAGGCCGAACCCGCCGAGACGGCCACTCCCTCGAGGTCGAGGGCGAACAGCAGGGTTTCGCCCTCGGCTCCGGGAAACGTCACGGAAGAGACGGTGGGAAGCCTCTCGGCGAACGTGTCGCGCCCGTTGAATCTCACGCCCGGCAGGGCGGCAGCGAGGCGCGTCTCGAAGGAATCTCTGAGGGCCGCGAGGCGGACGCGCTCCTCCTCGAGGATGCTCGCCGCCCGTTCGATGGCGACGCCCAGCCCCACGAGCGCCGCGACGTTCTCGGTGCCCGCGCGGCGTCCGCGCTCCTGGCTTCCGCCCACGAGGAGCGGCCAGAGCCGCGTGCCCTTGCGCACGTAGAGAGCGCCCGCGCCCTTGGGACCTCCGAACTTGTGGGCCGCCAGGGAGAGGAGGTCCACCCCGAGAGCCTCGACCGACACGGGGATCTTCCCCACCGCCTGGACCGCATCGGTGTGGAGCACGGCGCCCACGCCGTGGACCGCCTCCGCGAGGGCGGGCACGCCGCAGTGGATCGCGCCGGTCTCGTTGGTGGCGAGGATGAGCGACACGACGGCGACGTCTGCGCCGAGCCGTGCGACGACGTCGGCGTTCGCGGGCACGCCCTCGGGGCCGAGCGGCAGCTCCTCGAGCGTGAAGCCCTGGGAGAGGATCGACTTCGCGCCCTCCCGCACCGCGGCATGCTCCGCGGCCGAAACGAGGAGGCGCCGGCGCTTCGGGTCCTTCTCGGCGAGAGCCCGCGCCGCCCCCGCGAGCGCGAGGTTGTCGGCCTCGGTCCCGCCGGCGGTGAGGATGATCTCGTCGCTCCGTGCCGAGATCGCGCGGGCCACGGCGGCGCGCGCTTCCTCGACGGCCTGCCGCGCCCTGCGCCCTTCGGCGTGGACGGAGGAGGGGTTTGCCGTGAGGCCGGTGAGCCAGGGACGCATGGCCTCGAACACCTCGGGGCGCATGGGCGTCGTGGCGTGGTGGTCCGCGTAAACGCGCAGGGAATCGGAATTCATGGGCGGGATTGTCACATCCCGAAGACCGCGGCCACGGCCAGCGTCACCAGCTCGGCCCGATTCTTCGCTCCTGACTTCCCGAACGCGACGTCCAGATGGCTCCGGACCGTCTCGGCACCGATCTCGAGCCTGGCCGCGATCTCCTTGTTCGTGAGCCCCTGAGCGACGAGCGCGGTGACCCCCGCCTCGCGCGGCGTGAACCCGAACCGGGCGATGAGGGGCTCCTCGGGAATCGGAACGGCTTCACCCTCGGGGAGCGCGTAGAGAAGCCTCGGCACCGACTCCCCGCTCCCCAGCGGGAGCTGCCCGGGCACCAGGCGGAGCCGTTTCCTGCCCTTGGCGAGGGGCACCTCCACGGTGCGCTCGCGGTGGATGGCCGCCGTCACGAGCCGCCGCGCCTCCCGGTGGAGGAGCTCGGGCAGCGCGGGGCCGCCCACGAGGGTCCGAGCGGCCCTGTTCAGGATGAGGAGCGCGCCCGAGGCGTCCAGCACGAGCACCGGCACCGGGATGTGGTCGACGGCCATCTGGAGCGCCTCCGCCTTCTCGGCGAGCGCGCTCACCTGGCGCTCGAGATCCTCCCGGTCGCGAAACAGCGGGAGCACCAGCCGGCCCAGGGCGATCTCGCTCTCGGTGAGGGTCTCGTCCTCGTCGAGCGCTTCGTGCTTCTTCGCCTCGAGCTGGGCGAGGAGCTTCTGCACCGCTTCGAGCCGCATCCCCAAATCATCGCGCGGTCGAATCTCCGGGGAAAGCCTTTCCGGAACCGGATTCCTGGAGGCACGCCGGTTTCTTGGAGAACCCTTCGCGCGTCCAACCGTATCGGATAGGGTCGAAGCCACTCGGGAACGCGATGGCCAACCCTTTCCCGTCTTTTCCGGCGCGTCCCCAAGAGGCTCCGGAAATCCGGAACTCATCTTGCTTCCATATGACCGGTTGCCCCAAGGAGGACTCCGCGTGCGAAGGTTCCTCATCGCAGCTCTTGCCCCTCTGCTCCTGGGCGCTCCCGCCCGGGCGGCCGATCCTCCTGCGCCCCTGCCGGTCGAGAAACCGCCGACGCCGGTCGCGGCCGACGACGGCGGGCCGAAGGCCACCCCGGAGCAGATCGCCCAGCGAAAGCCGGAAGCGCAGAAGCTGTTCGGCAAGCTCGACGACGACCGCGCCATCGTGTGGATCGCGGCCGGCGCGCCCGACGCCCGGCAGGAGGTGAGCTGCCCGGACCTCTTCCGGCCCCTGGAGGTCTGGACGTACCTCGAGCACCCCACTTTCGGCAGGAACGCACGCATCCTTTTCTTCCAGGAGTCCGGCACCAAGGTCTACCGCTTCTGGACGCTCCTCGAAGGGGAAGCGTCTCTCCGCGCGGCCACCAGCAAGAAAGCGCTCGAGGAGCTGAATCCCGAGAAGCTCGAAGGCCAGACGTGCCCCCAGACGGCGTTGGTCCTGGCGGCGTACCGGGACGCCACCAAGCGCCAGATCGACGTCACCGGCGGCCTCCTCGAAAGGAGCCGGCTCGACGCGGCCCGGCAGCGCATCTTCACCCTCTCGACGCAGCCGGCGCCGCCGGTGCTCGTCTCCAACAAGCCTCTGTCGGGCAAAGAGCGCCGGGCCTTCCTGGAAAAGCTGCCCGAGAAGTACAAGAAGTTCCTGACCGACGTCGAGCCCATCATGGCCGAGCTCGAAAGGGACACGTTCCTCCGCATCACCACCGAGTACCAGAGGGAGCGCTTCATCGAGGACTTCTGGAAGCGGCGCTCCGTCAACCCGAAGGACGGCGTCGCCGAGCCCTTCCGCGAGATCTACGAGCTGCGTCTCACGCAGGCCAAGGAGCGGTTCGGGAAGACCACGAGCGACCAGGCCCGCATCTTCCTCGTGAACGGACCGCCGGACGCGATGAAGAAGATCAGCTGCGAGGACGTCTTCTACCCCATCGAGATCTGGTACTACGAGCGGCTCGAGTCGATCCGGAAGTCCAAGGTCCTGCTCCTCTTCTTCCAGTCCTACGGCGTGGGCGACTACAAGCTCTGGATTCCGCTCGACGGCACGAACGCCCTCATCGTGGGCGGAGCGGGCGGCCTCATCGGATCCTCCAGCACGAACCGCCGCGTGGACATCCAGAAGTGCTTCGAATGGCGTGACGTGCTCGGCGCCATCAACTCGATCAACGCGCAGTTCGGCGGCGCCGAGGCCCTCAAGCTGACGTCCCAGATCAAAGAGGGGGCCAAGCCCGACGTGGAGGGCGTGGACGGCCTTCTGCAGATGACGACCGACCTCGCCGAGAACGCCACGAAGCTGCCCCTGCAGCGGCTGATCCGCTTCCCCGAGCTCATGGCCAACAAGATGCGCATGGAGATCGCGCTCATGCTCGAGCGCGAGACGCTGGCCAAGAAGATGCTCGGCGAGGAGGCGTTCTACGACATCGACGTGGTGGGCGAGATCGTCAAGGGCGGGCGCCTCATCGACAACTTCCGCTACCGGTTCGACTTCCCCGTGTCGACCGTGAACGGGCCCTTCGTGCCGCTCACCCTCGAGCGCGAGATCTACCCCGGCGAGTACCAGATCCGCATCAAGGTGGCCGACGCGAACCAGAACGCGGGAGCCGTCATCGCCGAGAAGCTCGTGGTGCCCGACGTCGCCGACGCCGCGCTCACCGAGGCCGAGAAGGCCGCGCGCGAAGCCGCCCGCGTCGCCGTGGCCCAGCTCGCCGCATCGAACGAGCCCAAGGGGGCCATCACGCTGGTTCCGCTCGCTCGCGAGTTCGCGACGGGCCTCATCAAGTTCGAGACCCGCACGTACTCGAACGACATCGCCTACACCGAGTTCTACCTCAACGATTCGAAGGTCCTCGCGGACCGCCGCGCCCCGTTCGAGGCCGACCTGAACATGGGAACGATCCCGAGGCGGCAGCGCGTGAAGGTGATCGGCTATTCGAAAGACGGCAAGCCGATCGCCGAGGACGAGCTGGTTTTGAACGAAGGGCGGGAGGCTTTCCGCCTGCGGATCACGTCTCCCGAGAAGGGCGCCGTTCTCTCGGGGGCCACGCGCGTCGTCTCGGAGGTCTCGGTGCCCGAGACCAAGCGCCTGCGGTCCGTCGAGATCTACGTGAACGACAAGCGCGTCGCGGCCCTCTACCAGGCCCCGTTCGAGCAGGTCGTCGAGATCCCGAGGACCAAGGAGCTCGGCATCATCCGGGTCGTGGCCGAGCTCGACGACGGCACGTCCACGGAGGATCTCCGCTACTTCAACGCCCCCAAGTACCTCTCCGAGGTGGACGTCCAGGCTGTGGAGCTCTTCGTCTCGGTGCTCGACAAGGGCAAGCCCGTCACGGGTCTCACCCAGGATGCGTTCCACGTTCTCGAGGACGGCATTCCGCAGACCGTGGACGGCTTCGAGGTCATGAAGAACCTCCCGGTCAACGTCGGCCTCGCGGTGGACACCTCGGGCTCCATGGAAGAGTCCATGGTCGAGGCGCAGAAAGCCGCCAACGAGTTCCTCAGGGACGTCATGACGCCCAAGGACCGCGCGTTCCTCGTGAGCTTCGACAACGAGCCGCAGCTCGTCTCGCGGTTCACGTCCGACCGCGACAAGCTCGCGCAGGCGCTCGCGGGCCTGAGGGCGCAGGGCTCGACGGCGCTCTGGGACGCTCTCGTGTACGGGCTCTATCAGTTCCAGGGCATCAAGGGCCGCAAAGCCTACGTCATCCTCACCGACGGAGAGGACCGCACCTCGAAATTCACGTACGAGGCCGCGCTGGACTACGCGCGAAAGTCGGGCGCGGCGATCTACATCATCGGGCTGCGGGTGGGCGGCGCGAAGCTGGAGGTCAAGTACAAGCTGAACAAGCTCGCGAAGGACACCGGCGGCTCCGTGTACTACGTGAGCAGCGCGGGCGGGCTGAAGGCCGTGTACGCCGAGATCAACGAGGAGCTGCGCAGCCAGTACCTGGTCACGTACGTTCCGCAGAACAAGACCCCGGGCGGCGTCTTCCGGAAGATCGAGGTGAAGATGACGCCCGACAACCTGACGGCCAGGACGATCAGCGGCTATTACCCTTGAAGCTGAAGTGGCCTGGGGAAACCATGGCCGGTTTCCCCAAACCCCTTCCGAGCCAATCGCTGAGCTGATCTGACCTGGGGAACATGGCCGGTGCCCCCAAACCCCCGAAGGGCTCAATCGCTGAGCTGACCTGACCTGGGGAAACCATGGCCGGTTTCCCCAAACCCCTTCCGAGCCAATCGCTGTTTTTCCGGGTCAGGGCGAGCTGATAGCCTCGACAGGTGACGGATTCGCCCCTGCTCGACGTTCTGTATCTGGCCTCCACCTCACCCCGGCGCCGTGAGCTCCTGCGCTCGATCGGCCACGAGCCGCGGCTGGTCCGCGTCGACGTGTCCGAGGCCCTGCTCCCGGAGGAAGACCCGTTCGACGCCGCCGAGCGGCTGGCCCGGGCCAAGGCCACGGCCGCCCGCTCGCTCGTTCCGGACGACGCCCTCGTGGTCGCGGCCGACACCCTGGTCATCCTCGAAGGCGAGGCGCTCGGCAAGCCGCTCGACCGCAAGGACGCCGTCCGCATGCTCCGCGCGCTCTCGGGCAAGCGCCACGACGTCGTGACGGGCGTCGCCCTCCAGAAGGGCGGGCGCCTCGTCTCGGGCCGCGAGCTCACGAGCGTGGATTTCGCCGAGCTGTCGGAAACCGATATCGGTTTGTACGTCGCCACGGGTGAGTGCGACGACAAGGCCGGCGCCTACGCGCTCCAGGGCCGCGGCGGGCTCTTCGTCACGGGCCTCGAAGGCAGCCCGTCGAACGTGGTGGGGCTGCCGGTGCGCCTCGTCGCGATGCTCGCGCGCAAGCTCGACGTCTCGCTGTAGGAGAAGCCCCAACCCCGGTGGGGGGCCTGGGGGGATCGAGAAACCCCCAGGTTCAAATTCAAACTTGCGTCTTCTGCCGGGCGGCGGCCCGGGCCGCCATGACCACGTTCGCGAAGACGATCGTCCGCGTGTGCGTGGCCGAGCCGATGCGGAGCCGCAGGGGGAACGGCAACGGGCCCTGACCGTCGCGCCACGGACGAAACAGCGCCGCGAGCTGCTGGACTTTCAGCGCGGCTGCAGAGGCGTCGGCGTCGAGGAGCACCACGAGGAACTCGTCGTCCTCCCAGCGGAAGATCGAGTCCTTCTCGCGCACTCCCGCGAGGAGCACCTTCGCCGCCTCGATCACCGCGCGGTCGCGCGCTTCCTCTCCGTGAGCGGTGAGCAGCCCTTCGTAGTTCGTGAGCACCACGGAAAGCACCGACGTCGAGAGCTGCTGCCGGCGCGACCTCTCGAGCTCGCGCCCGATGATCTCGTCGAAGTAGTCCCGCGTGAAAAGCCCGGTCAAGAGATCCCGGATCCCCGTCTCGCCACTCATCGGAAGGTCGCGGATATTACCGCCCCCGGGGTTTGATTTCCGGCGCGGCCTCGTGAGATAACTTGATCCGAATGGTCATGTTTGAGAGCGGCGACCGGGCATGAAGCTCTCGCGCCGCGGCGAGTACGCCCTCAAAGCGCTCATCCACCTCGCCCGGCGGGGGGAGGGCGGCGTCGCGACCGTGCCCGAGATGGGGCGCCTCGAGGGCCTGCCGGAACCGTTCCTCCATCAGATCCTGCTCGAGCTCACGAGCGGCGGCGTGCTCAAGAGCCGACGGGGCCGCGGCGGCGGCTTCGAGCTGGCGAGGCCAGCGAGCGAGATCTTCCTGGGCTCCGTGGTGAGGCTCGTCGACGGGCCCCTCGCGCCGATTCCCTGCGCCTCCGTGACGGCCTACGAAGCCTGCCCCACCTGCCCCGAGCCGGGGGCCTGCGACCTCCGCGGCGTGATGCGCCGCGTCAGGGACGCGGTCGCCGACATCCTCGACCACACGACCCTCGCCGACGCCGCCTCGGGCGCGGAAGCGAGAAC
>JAEUQS010000871.1 GCA_016789625.1 Acidobacteriota bacterium
CGACGTCCCCGGCCTCGACGACCCGTGCACCGTCGGCCCACTCCTCGTTGACGGCGATGCCGGCGCGCCCTTTCCAGGGCCGGAGCGCCGGATGCCGGGCCGCGAGCAGGTCGAAGAGGGCGTCGACGGTGACACCGCCGGGAGCTTCGACCACGAGCGACTCGCCCAGCTCGTCCCTCAGGGCGCCGAAAAGGAGGACGGTGAGCAACATGCGGCCGGATCTTACGGCGCTGGCCGGGGCCTAGAATCCCGCCTCGACAAAGAGACAGGGGGACGACTCATGACGAAGCGACTCGAGGGCAAGCGTGCACTCGTGACAGGAGCCTCCCGCGGGATCGGCCGCGCCATTGCGCTGAGGCTCGCCGCCGAGGGCGCGCGGGTCGCCGTTTGCGCCCGGAAAGAGGCCGAGGCCGAGGAGCTCGTGCGGGAGATCGAGGCCCTGGGCGGCTCGGCCATCCCCGTGATCCTCGACGTAAGGGATGCCGCCCTCGTCGCCACGGGCGTCGAGCGGGCTTCGCGACCCGACCGCAGGATCGACATCATCGTGAACAACGCCGGGATCGGCGGACCCACGCCGCTCGCGGGCGAGGCGCGCAGCGACGACCAATGGAATCGCATCCTCGACGTGAACCTCAACGGGCCCTGGCGCGTGCTCCGGGCCGCTCTGCCGTTTCTTCCGCAAGGGGCGCGGGTCATCAACATCTCGTCGGTCCTGGGGCGCTTCGGCGTGGCCTACAACGCCGCGTACTGCACCACGAAGCACGGCCTCATCGGCCTCACGCGGACGCTGGCTCTCGAGCTCGCGCCGCAGAAGATCACCGTGAACGCCGTCTGCCCGGGCTGGGTCGACACCGACATGGGGCGCGCCGGGATCGGCCTCCTCGGCAAGGCCTCGGGCCTCGATCCCGATCAGGCCTTCGAGCACGTGGGCAAGATGGCTCCGCTGGGCGAAGTCCTCGTGCCCGACGAGATCGCGGGCCTCGTCGTGTACCTCGCGAGCGACGACGCCCGCAACGTGACCGGCCAGGCCATCGTCATCGACGGCGGGCAGGTGATGCCATAGGTCTGCGCGCCGTCTTCCTGGATGCCGGAGACACGCTCCTCGCGGCGAACCCGCCCGTGGGAATCGTGTACCAGGCGGCCTTCCGGGATTTCGGCGTGGATCGATCGGTGGCGGAGGTCGAGGCGGCGCTCGGCGAGACCTGGCGCGAGGTCGCGAGGCGCCGGGCGGCCGGCGAGACGTGGGGGAGCGGCGGCGGTCCGCACCGCTTCTGGCGGCGTTTCGTCGCGGGCACGTTGGCCGGCCTGGGAGGTGGCGACCTGCCCGAGGGGCTCCTCGAGCGCCTCGTCGCCCACTTCCAGAACCACACCTCCTGGCGCGTCTACGAGGAGGTCCCCGAGGTCCTCACGGCGCTCGAGGCTCGCGGGCTGCTGCTCGTGGTCGTCTCCAACTGGGACGCGAGCCTCCCCGAGCTCCTCGCGAAGCACGAGCTGGCAGACCGGTTCCACCATCTCGTCGTCTCGGCCCTCGAGGGCCACACGAAACCCAGCCGCCGCATCTTCGAGATCGCGCTCGAGCGGGCCGGGGTCCTGCCCGAGGAGGCCGTGCACGTGGGGGACTCCTATGCCGAGGACTACGAGGGCGCGCGAAATGCCGGGATCCGGGCCCTGCTCCTCGATCGCCCGGGCCGCGGCCGGCGCGGCTGCGAGACGGTGAGGACGCTCCTCGATATCCTCCCCCTCATTCCGCCCCCCGGAAATTGAAGGAGTCATCGATGGATCTCTTCAGGCGCAAGCCGCTCGACGTCCTGATTGCCGAAGGGGGCGACGAGGAGCGCGGGCTCAGGAAGTCGCTCACCTGGGTCGACCTCCTGTCGCTCGGGATCGGCGCGATCATCGGCGCCGGCATCTTCGCGACGCTCGGGAGCGCCGTCTCGGGCTCGAGCAGCACGCCGCCGAATCCGGCCGGGCCCGGTGTGGTGGCGTCGATCCTCCTCACCGCGCTCTGCTGCGGCTTCTGCGCGCTCTGCTATGCCGAGTTCGCGAGCCTCGTGCCCGTGGCCGGCTCGGCCTACACGTACAGCTTCGCCACCATGGGCGAGCTCGTGGCCTGGATCATCGGGTGGGACCTGATCCTCGAGTACGCGGTCGGCAACATCGCCGTCGCGATCTCCTGGGCCGCGTACTTCAGGCAGCTCCTCATGGGCTTCGGAATCGAGATCCCCGCGTGGATCTGCACGGACTACCGCTCGGCCCTCCTCGCGTCCCGGTCCGTGGCCGACGCCGCGGGCGCCGTGACCGGCCTGTCGCCCGAGGGCACCGTCGCGTATCAGGCCTGGGTCTCGCACCCCACGCTGTTCGGCTTTCCCGTGATCCTCAACCTCCTCGCGGCGTCCATCACGGGGCTCATCACGTGGCTCCTCGTGGTGGGCATCAAGGAGTCGGCGCGGGTCAACAACGTCATCGTGATCCTGAAGGTCGCGACGCTCCTCTTCTTCATCGCGGTGGGCGCGTTCTTCGTGAAGCCCGACAACTGGCACCCGTTCTTCCCCGGGGGCTTCTCGGGCGTCTGGAAGGGTGCCTCGCTCATCTTCTTCGCGTACATCGGCTTCGACGCGATCTCGACGGCCGCCGAGGAGTGCAAGGACCCCGGGCGCGACATGCCCCGCGGCATCATCGGCTCCCTCCTCGTCTGCACCGTGCTCTACGTGGCGGCGGCGCTCGTCCTCACCGGGATGATCCCGTTCGCGAAGCTCAGCGGCGTTGCCGATCCGCTTGCGGCGGCGCTGGCGTTCGTGCAGCAGGACTGGGCGGCCGGGGTCATCGCGTTCGGCGCCGTCGTCGCCATGACCTCGGTGCTCCTCGTGTTCCAGCTCGGGCAGCCCCGCATCCTCATGGCCATGTCCCGCGACGGCCTCCTCGGGCCGTGGTTCGGAAAGATCCACCCGAAGTACCGCACGCCGCACGTGACGACGATCCTCACCGGCATCTTCGTGGCGTTCTTCTCGGCGGTCGCCAACATCGACATCGTCATCGAGCTGACGAACAT
The DNA here is from genome assembly GCA_016789625.1 of Acidobacteriota bacterium. GTDB lineage: Bacteria > Acidobacteriota > Thermoanaerobaculia > UBA5066 > UBA5066 > JAEUQS01. Next base: position 3,050 of record JAEUQS010000871.1, read on the forward strand.
CGGAACCCTGTTCGCGTTCGTGCTCGTGTGCCTGGGAATCCTGATCCTCCGCTACAGGGAGCCCGACAGGCCGCGGAAGTTCCGCGTGCCGTTCTCGCCGTTCACACCGCTCGTCGGAATCGGCATGTGCCTCTTCCTCATGTTCAAGCTGCCCATACACACGTGGGAGAGGTTCGGGATCTGGCTCGCGATCGGCCTGGTGATCTACTTCCTGTACGGAGCCAAGAAGAGCCGCTTCCGCAAGGCGTAGGAAGAGACGGGAGCCCTCGGGCTCCCGTCTCCTTCCTCAACCCACCTGGCGGAGGGCCGAGGTGATCTTCGTGAAGGCCGCGCGGCCCGCGGGGAAGAGCCCGCCGAAGAAGCCCATCACGAGCGAGAAGATCACGCCCGTCACGAGCAGGTCCGGCGTGATCCGGAACGCGAACACGACCTCCGAGAACGTCGCGAAGTTCGTCGTGCCCGTGACGCCCGAGAGCGCCAGCTTCACGAGGAGGACGCCGAGCGCGCAGCCCACGATTCCGCCCGCGAACGCGAGCAGCACCGACTCGAGGACGAACGAGATCATCACGGCGATGCGCGAGAAGCCCAGGGCCCGGAGCGTCGCGATCTCCCGGGTCCGGGAGGAAACGGCCGCGTACATCGTGTTCATCGCGCCGAAGCACGCTCCGATCGCCATGACGACGCCGACGAACATGCCGAGGAA
>JAEUQS010000872.1 GCA_016789625.1 Acidobacteriota bacterium
GGGAACCCTCGCGCTGGAGCTCCTCGAGGCCGTCCCGGACCTCGACGCCGTGGTCGCTCCCTGTGGCGGAGGCGGACTCCTCTCGGGCATCTCCGTGGTGTTCGCCGCGCTCAGAGCGGACGCGGCGGTGTGGGGCGTCGAGCCCGCGGCCGGAGACGACATGCAGCGCTCTCTCGCGGCGGGGGAGCCCGTCGAGATCGCCCAGCCCCGCACGATCGCGGACTCTCTCCAGACGACGAAGCCCGCGCTCCGCACCCTGGCCCACATCGCCGCGCTGACGCGCGGAGTCGTGCTCGTGAGCGACGACGAGCTCCGCGCGGCCGTGGCGTTCGCGTTCGAGCGCCTCAAGGTGGTGGTGGAGCCCGGCGGTGCGGCGGCGCTGGCGGCGCTCCTCGCGGGCCGGGTGCCCGAAGTGAGCGGCAAGAGGGTGGGCGTGGTGCTGTCGGGCGGGAACCTGAACCTCCCGAACGTCCTCACTTCGTGAGGACGAACGAGATTCCCGCGCTCGTGAAATCGGCGCGGCGCGCCGTCCCGTAAAGGGCGCCCGTGTCCGAGACCGCGTTCACGTCCAGAAAGACGCGGCGCACCTCGAACGTGAGCGAGGTGCCGGGGCGGAGCCGGACATCGACCCCCACCCCACCGTGGAGGCCCAGCTTGTGCTCGGTCTGGCTGCCGCGCTCCGCGTTCCTTCCGAGGCCCTTGGCTCGAGCGAACGTGTAGCCGCCGCCTCCGAGGAGGAAGGGCTGGATCCTCGTGTTCGTGAGCGGAAAGACCTGGATCGTCACGGTCACCGGGACGGTCGAGAGGCGGAGGAGATCCTCGCCTCCCGCGGTGTACTTCGTGGCCCGATAGGACGCCCCGAGCTCCACGCCGAGGCCTCCCGTGAGGCGCGACCGGAAGAGGAGGCCTGCCTGGGGCCCGGCCTGGCCCGAGGTCGAAGGCCGCGCGAACGCAGCGAACACACCGAAACCGGAGCCCGGATCCGAGAACGCCTGCGCCCCGGCGGGGTGCGAGCCCCCGAGGAGCGAGGCGAGAGCGAGGAGCGGGCCGAACGCTCGCAGAACGCGGAGGGTACGCATGGGCCGTCTTCGTGAATAATAGGGACTTCGTGAGACGGCAGAAGTGGAAAGACGAGCTGACGCCCGTCGTCATCGCGGCCGTGAGCCAGTTCGTCGCCCTCCGTGTGGTCGATTGGGCCAACGCGAACAAGGAAACGAACGAGAACGCCGCGAATCTCGTCGGGAAGCACTTCTACTACGCGCCCCAGATCCTGGCGGTCGTCATCATCTTCTTCACCGCGCGGTCGGTGAAGGTGTATCTCGACGAGCAGGGCATCCGCCTGGGCTCCTTCCTGCGTCAGTCGGTGCTGGCGATCCTCCTCGCCGCCGCGCTCATCTTCGTCGCGCACATCGACCAGCTCGCGTTGGTGGTGGGCACGTTCACGGGCGAGAAGAGCGCCGTGGGATTTGCGAAGGCGCTCGAGGCGTCGGCGTTCTACGGGCTCCTCTCCCGAAACGCGGTGCTCCGGCTCCTCATCGATCTGGTCGCTCTCGTCATCACCCTCGTGTCCCTCCGGTACTCGAAGCTCCCCACGGGAGAAGGGTCGGGCCGCTCGCTCGAGAAGGCAGGCGATTTCCTCAAGGCGGGCGAGGCGTATCTCAAGGAGAACAACCTCAAGAAGGCGAAGGCCGCTTTCCGGAAGGCCAAGGCGCCCACGCGCCTCGCCGCGCTCGAGCTGAGGGACGGAAACCACCGGGAGGCCGCGCGGCTCTTCGAGGAGGCCGGTGACACGTTCGCGTGGGAGGCTGCCCTGGCCTGGGGCGAAGCCGGAGATCGGGAAAAGGCCGAGGCGGCCCGGGTGCGCGCCCTCGCGGACGCCCGGAACATGTCGCGCTGGGACCGCCTGGCCGAGATCGCCGACGCCACGGGAGACGTCCACATGATCGCGGAGGCCTCCCGGCGCCTGGCCGAGGGGAAGCCGCCCGGGGCGGGCCGGACGGGACTCTTTCGCCGTGCGGGCGACTCGTTCCAGCAGATCAACCAACCGGTCGACGCCGCAGAGGCCTATCGCGGAGCGGGTGAGTACCTCCTCGCGGCCGAGATGTTCATGAAGGCCGGCCGCCACGCCGACGCCTCGTCCGAGTTCGAGCGGGGGGGCGATCTGGGCCGGGCGGCGCAAGCGGCCGCAGCGGCCGGGAACGGCCAGAGGGCCAGCGAGCTGACCGCCCGGGACGCCGAAGCGCGGGGCGACGTCACCCTGGCGGCTCAGGCCTGGAGGGAAGCCGGACAGCTCGAGCGCGCCGCGAGCCTTTTCGAGCGAAAGCAGCTGTGGTTCGAAGCCGCGGAGATGTGGATGTCCTCGAAGAGGCCCGACAAGGCGGCACCGCTTTTCCAGCGCGCGGGCCGCACCATGGAGGCCGCGATCGCCTACGAGGAGGCCGGCGCCGCGGACAAGGCCGCACCGCTGTTCCGCGAGCTCGGGCATCACGATCGCGCGGCCATCCTGTTCCGCAGCGCGGGTCGCTGGGTCGAGGCTGCCCAGAGCCTCCAGATCATCGGTCAGCACGACGAGGCGCTCGGGCTGTTCCGGCGGGCCGGCCGTGGCCTCGATGCCGCCCGCTGCGCGCTTCAGCTCGGTCGCCGCGAGCAGGCCTGGGAGCTCGTCTCCGGGGTGCCTCGGGGCGACGCGAACGTACGTGCGTTCTTCGTGGATCTGGCCGAGGCGCACGTCCAGGCGGGCGAGTACAGGGATGCCGTGCACGTGCTGCGCGAGCACCTCGGCTCGTCTCCGGTCACCAAGGAAAGCCTGAGGGCCCACCTCCTCTTCGCTCGCGGACTCTGCGCCCTCGGGGAGAAGGACGAAGGCGAGTTCCTCATTTCCAGAATTGCAGACGTCGCCCCGGAGGCCGCGAGCGAGCTGGAGGCCGATGTGGCCCGGGGAGCGCTGAGCGTCTCCCATCACCCGACGCGCCGTCTCGAAGCCCCTGTGGCGGCAAGCTTCGTTCCGGGGCGCACCTCGGGTATGCACACGCCGGTACCTCCCGCCGCCCCCGTTCCCCAGGCGCAAGAGCCGCCGCCGCAGGCACCGTCGGCAGAGGCTCCCGCGGACGCGGCCGGCACCGGTGCTCCGGCCGTTCCGACCGTCGTGCGGCAGCGCTCGGCGTCTTTCGCGGCGCCTCGGCCCGGCTCGGCGACGGGCGGTCAGGGACACACGGCCGCGGCCTCTCCGACCCTCCATCGCGCCACGCCCGCGTACGGTTCACCCGCCTATCCGCCCTCCTCCTCCCCCGGCTCCGGGTCCTTCCCGCCTCTCGGGCTCAACGTGAACGCGACCG
>JAEUQS010000029.1 GCA_016789625.1 Acidobacteriota bacterium
CTTTTCCGCTATCGTCCTCCGTCGCATGCACGCCGCGTCGCTCCTCTTCGCAGTCCTCCTCCTCGCGGAGCCCAAGCCGGTGAAGCTCCGGGCTTCCGCGCTGCTGGGTCCGCCGCTTCCGCCCACGACGATGTCGGCGCCGCTCTACGAGGACGAACGCTACGGCTTCTTCCTCGAGCCCCGTTTCCTCGTGTGCCGGAAGTCCGACTCGAGCTGCCGCGCGATCGCGATGGTCTCGACGCTCAACGCGAAGCTGGGCTGCTATCCCTGCGAGCTGAAGCCCGGCGACCCGGGCGTTCCGCGCCTTGCCGCGAAGTGGGATTTCAGGGTGTTCGACACGGCGGCCTACGTGCCGATGCCGATCGTGGCCGCGGAGCGGCGCTGGTTTCCGCGCCGCGTCACGTACGAGCCGCGCCGCGGCGCGTTCACGCTGTACCTGAACCCCGAGCTGCCCGAGCCGTTCGGCACGCGGCTCGAGATCCTCGTGCGCGACCTCGACGAGGCCTTCGATGCGAAGTGAGGACTCGTACCTCGCTGCCGCGATCGAAGAAGCCCGGCTCGGCCTGGCCGAAGGCGGCATCCCCATCGGCTCCGTGCTCGTCTCCGAGGGCCGCATCCTGGGCCGCGGCCACAACCGGCGCGTGCAGAGAGGCAGCGCCGTGCTGCACGGCGAGATGGACGCGCTCGAGAACGCCGGCCGCCTCCCGGCGGGCGTCTATCGCGCGTCGACGCTCTACACCACGCTCTCGCCCTGCGCGATGTGCAGCGGCGCGATCGTGCTCTACGGCATTCCGCGCGTCATCGTGGGCGAGAACCGCACGTTCCTCGGCGAGGAGGACTGGCTGAGGAGCCGCGGCGTGAGCGTCGAGGTCGCAGACGACGCCGCGTGCTTCGAGCTCATGACCCGCTTCATCGCCGAAAACCCCGGCCTCTGGAACGAAGACATCGGGGTTTGAAGCGCCGGCGCAGGCGTTCGCGATAGGCTTCCAGAAAGAGATGATCATCCTTCCCGTCGGCCAGGCCGACTCCGAGGTCCGGCGCTGGCCATGGATCACGCTCGCGCTCGTGGCCTTGAACATCCTCATCTTCCTGGGCACGCACCTTTCGGAGCGCGACCTCGAGGTGAAGATCGACGCGAAGGGCCGCGAGGTGCTCGACTACCTCACCGCGCACCCGTACCTCACGCCGCCGCAGTCGCTCCTCACGCTCCTGGGCCCCGAAGACGCCGAGCTGATCCAGCAGGAGATCCAGTCCATCCGCGCGGAGGCCCGCAGCGAGAGCTACCTGGCCGCGATCCCGAAGGACGAGCAGCAGCAGCTCGACCGGCTGGGCGGGGAGCTCCACGCCCTCGTCCAGGAGCGACCGTCGGTGCGCTTCGGGTACGTCCCGGCCGACCCGCGCGCCGACCGGCTCATCTCCTCCATGTTCATGCACGGAGGCTTTTCACACCTCGCGGGCAACATGCTGTTCCTGCTGCTCCTCGGGCCGTTCCTCGAGGACGTGTGGGGCCGGCTGCTCTATCCGGCTTTCTACCTGGTCTCGGGTATCGTGGCCGCGCTCGCCCACGCCGCGACCGACCAGGGGTCCCTCATCCCTCTCATCGGCGCGTCCGGCGCCATCGCCGGGGTCATGGGCGCGTTCCTCGTGCGGCTCGGCACGTCGCGCATCCGGTTTCTCTGCATCCCCATCGTCTTCCTTCCCACGTGGCGGTTCTCGTTCCACATCCCCGCGTTCATCGTGCTGCCGGCCTGGTTCCTCGAGCAGCTCGCCTACGCGAAGTGGGTGCCCGACGCGCCCGTCGCCTGGTGGGCTCACGTGGGCGGCTTCTCGTTCGGCGTCCTCCTGGCCCTCGTCGTGAAGGCCGTGCGCGTGGAGGAGAAGGTCATCCAGCCCTCGATCGAGAAGGACATCTCCTGGGAGGCCGACCCGGGGCTCCAGCGCGCGATCGACGCCCGGGCCTCCGGCGACTTCGACCGCGCGCGCCGGGAGCTTTCGAAGGTGCTCGCGGGCCGGCCGAACGATGTGGACGCGTGGCGCAACCTCTTCGACACCGCCGTCGCGCAGGGCGACGGTGCCGAGGCCGCGCGGGCCGCGCAGCGCATGCTCGACCTCTACCGCGGCATGAACGAGACCACCCTCGTCTCCCAGTCGATCGACGAGGCCTTCAAGCACGCGCGCCACTACCTCTCTCCCCGCTACCTGCTCGCGGCCGCGGCCGAGAGGGAGCGTCAGGCGATGCCCGAGGCGGCCTGGGATCTCTACCAGATCCTCGTCGAGAGGCACGTGGACGACCCGATGATCCTCAAGGCCCTCGCCCGCATGGCCGAGCTCCGGCACCAGTGGGGCCGGCCCGAGGAGGCCCTGCGCATCGTGGACTTCGCGCTCGCCCATCCGGCCTGCGACGCAACCTGGAGAAAAAGGCTGGAGCCCCTCCGCTCCGGCCCGGCGAATCCGGGGGCGAGGCTCTTCGTGCCGCCCCCGCCGCTCGTCCTCCCGGCCCTCGGCACCAAGCCCGCCCCTCCGCAGAAGGCGCCCGATCCGCTCCGCTCGACGGACACCTACGAAAGGCCTCTCACGGCGGTTCCTCCCCCGCCGAAAACGCTGCCCGCGGCTGACGACGAAGAGTTCACAATCGAGAGGTTTTGAACAGCTACTCCCGCCTCTCGCACCTGCAGTGCACGCGCTGCAATGCCGTCGACGATCCGTTCGCGCTCCGCAACGTCTGCACCCGCTGCCAGGGGCCTCTGTACGCGCGGTACCGGCTGGAGCCGCTCTCGCGCGACTCCTCCGCGGGGCGGAGCCGCGGCATGTGGCGCTGGCACGAGATGATGCCGGCCCGCTCGGCCGACGAGATCGTGTCGCTCGGAGAGGGCGGCACCCCTCTTCTCGAGGCCCCGCGCCTCGGCGCGACGCTCGGCCTCTCGCGCCTCCTCGTGAAAGAGGAGGGCGGAAACCCCACAGGCTCCTTCAAGGCGCGCGGTCTCGCGGCCGCCGTCACGTGCGCCAAGGCCCGCGGCGCGAAGGGCTTTGCCGTGCCCACCGCCGGCAACGCCGGCGGCGCACTCGCCGCCTACGCCGCGCGCGCCGGAATGCCCGCCCACGTCTTCATGCCGAGGGACACCCCGCCGCTCTTCGCGCTCGAATGCGCGACCTACGGCGCGCGGGTGATCCTCGTGGACGGCCTCATCGACCGCTGCGGCGAGCTCGCCCGGGCGCTCGTGGCCGAGTCGGGCGGCGCGCTCTTCGACGTGTCGACGCTCAAGGAGCCCTACCGCGTCGAGGGCAAGAAGACGATGGGCTACGAGCTGGCCGAAGATCTGGGCTGGGAGCTGCCCGACGTGATCCTGTATCCCACAGGGGGCGGCACGGGCCTCCTCGGCATGTGGAAGGCTTTCGACGAGATGGAGGCCCTCGGCTGGATCGGCTCGCGCCGGCCGCGCATGGTCTCGGTGCAGGCCGCGGGCTGCGCGCCCGTGGTCCGCGCTTTCGACGCGGGGCTCGAGCACATGGAGAAGTGGGAGGGCGCGACGACGTACGCGTCGGGCCTTCGCGTGCCGAAGCCGTATGCCGACGCGGAGATCCTGCGCGTCCTCTCCGATTCTCACGGCACCGCGCTCTTCGTTCCCGACGAAGAGATGCAGGAGGGCGTCGCCGCGATGGGGAAGGCCGAGGGCCTCTTCGCCGCGCCCGAAGGCGGAGCGGTCTGGGCGGCCGCGCGAAGGCTCCTCGCGACGGGCTTTCTCTCCAAGGACGACCGCGTCGTGCTCTTCGACACGGGCACCGGTTTCAAGTACGTGCGGTGAATTCCGCCACACTCCGTGGAACTTTTTGGAGAACCTGCCGTTCCTGTCGCAGCCGGAGGAACACGTGCTTCAGCTCGAAGGCCTTTCCAAGACCTATTCCAACGGGCACCTCGCCCTGAAGGACGTGTCGCTCACGTTCGGTGAGGGCGTGCTCGGCCTCCTGGGCCCGAACGGCGCGGGGAAGACGACGCTCATGTCGATCCTCGCGACGATCACGAAGCCCACGAAGGGCCGCTTCGTGTGGAACGGGAAGGACGGCGT
>JAEUQS010000056.1 GCA_016789625.1 Acidobacteriota bacterium
GTGGGGCTCTGGCCGGAGCTGTCGACCCGCGGGCTCGACGTGAACGACTCGCTCTATCACGTGGGGATCGCCGAGCGCATGGCCGAGGCCGTCTCGCGGGGCGAGAACCCCTTCGATCACTGGCATTCCGACTGGGCGCTCGGCTATCCGGTCGTCCGCACGTACCAGACGCTCGCGCATTCACTCGTGGTGGCCGTCCACCTGCTGTCTTTCGAATCGGTCTCGATTCCGGCGGCGTTCGTGGGGCTTCGGTTCCTCGCGCTCGTTCTCCTTCCGCTCACGTTCTTCGCGTCGGCCCGTCTCCTCGAGAGACCGCGGGCCGAGGCCGCGCTGGCCGCCCTCCTCGCGCCCCTCGTCGCGGCCGGAACGCTGTTCGGCATCGAGCTCGACAGTGCCGTGTTCCGGGGCAGCGGGCTTTTCGCGCAGGCGGTCGCGGTGCACTTCCTGCTCCTGTCGCTGGGCCTCGGCCATCGCGCCGTGGTGAAGGGCCGCAATCCCGTTCTGGCGGGTCTCGTCCTCGGGCTCACGTTCCTCACGCACTTCATCTACGGCTACATCGGCGCGCTCTCGCTCGTGCTCCTCGCGGTGCTCCCCGGCCCCACGAGCCGTCCCGCCGCGCGCGCGAAGCGGCTCGCCCTCCTGGCGGGCGCGGCGATCGCGACCTCGTGGTATGCCCTCGCGCCCCTCCTCGCCGACAGGGCGCTCATCAACCGGAGCCGCTGGGAGCCCACGTGGAAGTGGGACTCGTGGGGCGCGGCCGGCGTTCTCTCGAAGCTCTTTCGCGGGGAGATCTTCGATCTCGGCCGGCCGGCCGTGCTGACGCTCCTCGTCCTCGCGGGCTGCGTGCTCGCGCTGTGGAAGGACGGGCGCTTCCTCGGGGCGGGCTTCCTCCTCTGGCTGGGACTGTTCTTCGGCCGGCCGTTCTGGGGCGGCCTCCTCGGTTTCCTGGGCCTTTCCGAGCTCGTGCAGCTCCATCGCCTCGTGGGCGGTGTGCACGTGTTCGGGGTCTTCCTCGCGGCGTTCGCGTTGGCGAACCTCCTGCGCGCGGTCTCCGGGAGGTGGGGCCCACGCTTCGCGGCGATCCTCGCGTTCGGGCTCCTGCTGCCGGCCGTGCGGGAGCGCTCCGTGCTCCTTCGCGAGAACGCCCGTTACATCGAGTACCAGAGGCTGGCGCGGGCGCGGGAGGAGCGGAGCCTCGTGGCCATCGGCCGCCTCGCGGCCGCGGGCCGCGGACGGGCGTACGCCGGGCTCCCCGCGGGCTGGGGCGGCCAGGTCCGGATCGGCGTGTCGCCGCTCTACAACGCGCTCACCGAGGCGCGGGTTCCGGCCGTGAGCTACCTGTACCACGCGATGAGCCGCACCGGGGATCTCATGGTGCTCCTCGACGACCGCAGGCCGAAACAGCTCGAGCTCTTCGGCGTGGGCACGGTCGTCTCGGAGAAGACCCGCCCGTTGCCCGAGGGCTTCGTGGAAAAGGCCCTGCCCGGGCGATTCCATGCGGGGCAGAGCGCGGACGCGGGGCTCTTCGCCGTCGTGAACGTCGTGGGAGCGGTCGCGCCCGAGGCCCCGTTCCACGAAACCAACGCGGCCTGGCTCGCGAGCGATCGCGTCGAGAAGGGCGAGTACCTTCTGTGGCCGGGCGGCTCCGCTCCTTCCGCGGGAGGTGCGGGGCGGGTCGTTTCCGAGAGGCGCGAAGGCGAGACCTACGAGGCCGTGGTGTCGGCGGACGACGCGGCGCGCGGAGCCTGGCTGCTCTTCCGCATGGCGTGGCATCCCAACTGGAAGGCCTCGGTCGACGGCCGGCCCGCGCGCGTCGAGATGGTCACACCGGGCTTCGCGGCGGTAAAGGTTCCGGGTGGCTCCAGTACCGTCGTGCTCGTCTACGTGCCGGAGGGCTTCCGGAGCCCCGCGCTCTTCGCTCTGAGCCTGCTGCTCGTCGCGGCGGCCGCGTGGAGGGGCCGGGCGGGGCCGGAACCGGCGGCGTCCTCCTCCGTCGAGCCCGCCGCCCCCTGGAAGCCGCTCGGCATCACAGTTCCCCTGCGGCTTCTCTGTGGCTTCACGGCTCTGTACTTTGCACTGTCGTCGGGCTTCTTCTTCAGCGTCGACGAGGTCGTGGTGCACCGCACGGCCGAGAGCGCGGCAACACGGCGCGCGCTCGACGTGCCCGCGATGAACACGAGCCGGCCCGGCGTCTCTGGCAGCTTCTACTCCCATCGCGGCGCGGGCCTCGGGTTCGTGGCTCTGCCTTTCGCGGCCGTGGGCGCGGCGCTCGACGACGCGTTCGGATCCCTCTCGGGAGGCGTCCTCGAGGGCCCGCCCCGAGGCGTGCCGCAGCACCCGCTTCGATGGGGCGGGCGCCTGTCGATCGCGGTCGCTCTCCTCCTCTCGGCCGTGTTCGGAGGCGCCTGTGTCGCCGTGCTCTTCCTCGTCGCCGTGAACCTCGGCGCCTCCGCGCGAGCGGCCTGGCTCCTGGCTCTCTCGGGAGGCCTCGCGACACCGCTTCTCTCGGAGTCGACGCACTTCTTCCAGCATCCGCTCGAGGCGCTTTGCCTCCTGCTCGGGCTCTACTTCCTGACGCGGGAGATGACCCTCGCGAACGGGCTCCTCGCCGGGACGGCGTTCGGCCTCGCCGTGCTCACCCGCCCCAACGCGGCGCTCGCGGTGCTCGTCCTCCTGGGGTTCGAGCTCGTGAGGAGCCGCGATCCGCGCCGTGTGGCGACTCTGCTGGCGCCGCTCGGCGTCGCGTTCGTGCTGGTTCTCTCGTACAACGTGCTGCGGTTCGGCGGGCCCCTCTCGTTCGGCTACAACGCCGAGACGGAGCGCTTCGTCTTCGACGCGGCGCAGATGGCCACGGCCGCCGCCGGATACGCGGCGAGCCCGGCGCTCTCGGTCTTCCTCTTCGCGCCGCCGCTGCTCCTGTGCTTCGCCGGGCTGAGATCCCCGAAACGTCCCGGCGTCGCCTGGACGCTGGTCGCCGTTTTCGCCGTATCCCTCGCGTTCCTCCTGCCGTATCGCTCCTGGCACGGCGCTCTCGCCTACGGTCCGCGTTTTCTGCTCGCGCCGATCCTGCTGCTCCTCCTCACCGCTCTGCCTTCCTTCGAGGGGCCTCGGCTCCGTCCGCTCGTCCTCCTGGCCGTGGGCTTCTTCGTACAGCTCTCGGGCGTCCTCGTGGACGTCGTCGTCAACGAGTGGCGACGGACGGCTCTGTCGGTGAACGACGACGGCGCCTTCGTGTTCTCGTGGGGCGCCGCGCCGCTCCTCGTTCACCTCACCGAGATCCTGCACGGTCGGAACCTCGCCCCCTGGATCCTGCGGGCGTTCGGCGCGCCGGGTTTCCTGTACCTCCTCGGGCTGGCGCTCTTCGCCGCGGCCTTCGCGCTCCTGCGAAAGGAGCCGGAGTCGGCGGATCGCGCCCCGAGCCGTCTCCCCGTGGCTCTCACGCTGGTGCTCGCGCTGTCGGTGCTCTTCGGGTTCGTCTGGATTCGCCGGGTTTCCGAGGAGCCTTCGGCGCGCGTGGTCGCTCTCGTGAAGAGCGGCGATGCGCTCGCGGCAAAGGGGCACGCCGTCGCGGCGTCCGAGCGGTACGCGATCGCGCTCGGGCTCGCCCCCCACGACGCCGGGGCCGTCGCCGGCATGAGGAGGCTCCTCCTCGACGCGAAGAGAGCCGGCGACGCGCGGGCCCTGCTCACCCGCGATCTCGCTCTCGCGCTCGGCAAGTCCGCCTGGGAATCGGGCCGAAAGGAGGAAGCGCTGGGCATCTGGCAGGAAGCCCATGTCGCGTTCCCGGAGGACCTGGAGCTCCACCGCCACGTCGGGCTCGGCCTCTACGACCGCGGCGACTTCGCCGGCGCCGAGGCCGCGTATCGCGCCGTGGCGAAGGCGAAGCCCGCTGACCCCGGCGCGCTGCTCGACCTCGCGTGGGCGCTCGTGATGCAAGGGAAGAACGCGGAGACGGAGGTGCTCTGCGAGGAGATCCTCAGGCGGGATCCCGGCAACGCGGGCGCGAAGGCGGTCCTTCTTCGTCTTCCCCGGGCTCAGGCCGGGGAGGTCTCTCCTCGCGGCGCGACGCGACTCATCGCGTGCTCCGAGAGCGCGGTGATGGTGAGCGAAGGATTCACTCCGAGGTTCGCGCCCACGATGGAGCCGTCGAGCACGTAGAGGCCCTCGTGGCCGAAGACGCGCGCGAGGTGGTCGACCACGCCCGTGTCGCCCGAGGCGCCGATGGAGCAGCCGCCGAGGATGTGCGCGGTGGTGGAGACGTCGAGCAGCACCTCGTTGAGGGAGCTCTGCGGAACCGCGTCGAGCTCTTGGGCCAGCTCCCGCGCGATCTGGTTCGCGATGGGGATGTAGGCCGGAATCGGCGCGACTCCCGGCGGCGTGCGCGACGTGAGGACGCGCCGGAACGGCGAGTACCACGTGCGCGCCCGCTCGAGCGTCATGTGGCTGTCGCGGGTCTGCATGACGAGGAGCACCTGCGACTTCTTGGCCTTGTCCCAGGGCTTGGCCGTGAGGAGGAATTGGATCGGGTGGCGCAGCACGTTGCCCATCCAGCGCACCGCGCGGGGCACGTTGCCGCCGCCGTCGGTGAGCGGCGTGCCGAGGAGGAGCATCACGTCGTTGCCCTTCCGGAACCTCACGATCTCCATGCTCGTCACGTCGTCGATCTGCGCGTGCGCGGCGATGGCGACGCCCTGCCACACGTCGTCGCGCGTGCGCGACGTGAGCCCGAGCAGGGCCTCGCTGTTCGTTCGCGAGAAGGCGCCGAGCGCGGCCGGGAGATTCGGGATCGACCCGGCCTCCTTGCACTTGAGGAGCAGCGGCACCGTGCCGAGGACGCCGGCCGAGAACACGACTTTCTCCGCGGTGAAGGAGCCGCGCTCGGGGGCGATGCGCGTCGTCGAGCGCTTCCAGGAAACGCGATAGCCGCCGCCCGGGAGCTTCTCGACGAGCTCGACCTGCGTTTCGGCGAGGACCTTCGCCCCCGCCTGCTCGGCGAGGTAGAGGTAGTTCTTGTCGAGCGTGTTCTTGGCGCCTTCGCGGCAGCCCGTCATGCACGCGCCGCAGAACGTGCAGCCCGTGCGGGCCGGTCCCTTGCCGCCGAAGTACGGGTCGGGCGTGAGCTCTCCGGCCTTTCCGAAGTGCACGCCGACGTCGGTGGGGTGGAACGTGTGACCCAGCCCGCGGCGCTCGGCCGCGCGCTTCAATGCCTCGTCTCCGGGGCCGATGCGTGGCGTGGGCGTCGAGCCGAGCATGCGGCGCGCCTGCGCGTACCACTGAGGCATCTCGCTCCGCCAGTCGGTGAGGCCCTTCCAGTGCGGGTCGTCCCACACGCGGTCCTGCGGCTGGATGTGCGTGTTGGCGTAGACGAGGCTGCCGCCTCCCACGCCGACGCCGTGCATCACGAGCACGTCGCGCAGGAGGTGAAGCCCCCACGTGCCGTAGAAGCTCATCCACGGCATCCAGAACGACCGGGGAACGTTCCAGTTGGTCTTCGGGAAATCCTCGGGTTTCCAGCGCCGGCCCTTCTCGAGGACCATCACCTTGTAGCCCTTCTCGGCGAGCCGCAGGGCGGAGACGGAGCCGCCGAAGCCGGAGCCGATGATGAGGACGTCGGTGTCGAACGTGGTCGCGGGGGACGTGCTCATGAGGCGGGCATTATGGTGCGGGGCGGCCCCAGGTGGACGCGCGGGCGGAGCGGACGCAAGATCGCGTCTCGCGATGAAAAGGCCGGGGTGGATCTTGCTGGGCCTGAGCCTCGCGCTCCTCGCGGCGCTCGAGGCGCTGCCGTTCCGCGAGGCGGCGATGCGGGCACAGGGCCCGAGCCGTCTCGGCTGGGACGCCTCGCTGCACGCCCTCGCGGGACTCGACCTCTTCGACGACCTTCGGTCGCTGCGGCCCCTCGCCGCCCTGGGCGACGTCTTCGGCTCACACTGGTGGGGGCCGTTCTGGGCGCTCGGGTCGCTACCCGCACATGCGCTCTTCGGGCGCTCGCTCGAGAGCGCGTCGCTTCCGAGCCTTGCCGCGTTCCTCCTCGTGCCGCCAGCCGCGCTCCTCGTACTGCGGTCTCTGGACCGCTCGCCGAGCGCGGCGGCGCTCGGCGCGGCTCTCGTGGGGCTCTTCGCGCTCCGCTCCCCGATGCTCCTCGAGGTCTCCGCGTGGCCCATGCTCGAGGCGCTGGGCGGCGCGCTCACGGTGCTCGCGTGGGGGCTCTTCCTCTCCGGGCGGCTCCGCGCGGCCTCTCTCGTCGCGGCCGCGCTCTTCCTCACGAAGTACCACTACGGGTCCTTCCTCCTCGTGTCGTTCGTGGCCGTAGGCCTTGCGCGGCGCGAGACACGCGAGGAGGCGTGGGCTGCACTGCGGGATGTGCTGGCACCGAAGGTGGTGCGGGGCGCGCTGCTCGTCGTGGGCGCCGGCGGGGGCGCGTGTCTCCTCTCCCGACCGGCGTTCCCGAGGCTCCCCAGTCCGTCCAACGTGTTCTGGGGCTTTCTCGTCGCTGTCGTCTGCGTTCTCGTCGTGAGGCGCGGGGTGGTCCGCCTCCCCGCAGCGCTGCGGCCGGTGTTGCTCTTCGGCGTCGCTCCCTGCGTTCTCTGGCTCCTGGATCCCGCGAACGTCCGCGGCTACTACCGGCAGACGTTCGTCTCCGGTAGCTCCGCGGCGGGGGAGATGGCGTCCGCGTTCGAGGCGCTCCGCGCCGACTGGTTCCTCACGTGGACGGCCCTCGTCCTCGTCGTGGTGGGCTTGGTGCTGCTGGCGGCCGTCCCGGGAGTTCGCCGGGCCGAACGCGTGGCACTCGCGGTCTTCCCCCTGTGGCCGGCCGCGCTGATGCTCGCGTCGCCGTATCCGTTCGAATCGCGCTTCTTCGCCTGCCTCGTGCCCACGGCCTTCGCGGCCGGGGCCGCGGGTCTCGTCCTCGCGCTCCAGGGTCCGCGAGGTCGCCCGATCCTCGCTGCGCTCGTCGCCGGCCTCGCGGCGGACCGGTGGCTCGCCGAGGGCGCGTTCCAGAGCGAGCGGGCCTTACGCGTCGCGTTCCGCTACGGCTGGGACGCGGCCGAGACCGCGTGCGTGGAGTCGGCCCTCTCGCGTCCGATGGCTCTCCCGGCGGGCTGCCAGGCGGGGCCGTCGATACGCCTCGCGTGGCGGCTCGCCCGTAAGGACGTGCCGCCCCGCGAGATCGTCCTCAGGCCCTAGGCCGTCGGAAATCCGACCTCGAGCGCGCTCCGGTCGCCCGAGACGATCGTCTCGGCGTAGGAAGCGGCCCGCGGCAGGTACGTGTGAACGAAGAACTGCACGGTGCTCAGCTTGTCCACGTAGAAGCGGACCTGCTCGTCGCTCTCGGCTTTCGCGCGATGCGAGGCCAGGTCGCCCGGCCCCAGCTTCTCGAGCGCCACGAGCGCCTGCTCGAGGAGGAGCGCCGCGCAGGCCACGTCGCCGAAGAGCCGGAGGTACGGCGTCGACACGAGGAACGCGTACATCGGATCCCCGCCGGCGAGCGCCTTCCCGATGGTCTTCGTCGCGGCGACGAGCTGATCCCGCGCGGCGGCCAGCTTCGCGATCCACGGCCCGATCACGGCGTGCGCCGCGTTCGCGTCGATGAACGCCGAGAGACCCGTCGCGTACTCCTTGAAGAGCGCGCCGCCGTCGAGAGTGAGCTTTCTCCCCACGAGGTCCATGGCCTGGATCCCGTTCGTGCCCTCGTAGATCGACGTGATCTTCATGTCGCGCAGCATCTGCTCGACGGGGTACTCCTGGCAGTAGCCGTAGCCGCCGTGGGTCTGGACGGCGTCCTCGGTGACGCGGAAGCCCATGTCGGTGCTGTAGGCCTTGCAGATCGGGGTGAGGAGCTGAACGATGCCGTCGGCCCGCTTGCGTTCGGCCTCGGTGGGCAGCGATTCGGCGAGGTCCATGTGCCGCGCGGTTTCGTACACGAGCGCGCGCATGCCCTCGACCTGGGCCTTCATGCCGAGCAGCATGCGGCGCACGTCGGGGTGGCAGATGATCGTCTGCGGCTTGGCGCCGGCCTCCCGAGGGGCTCCCTTGAGGCTCACGCCCTGGACGCGCTCCTGCGCGTACGAGAGCGCCTGCATGTAGGCCGCGCCCGCGAGGCCGAGGCCCTGCAGGCCGACCTCGAGGCGTGCCTCGTTCATCATCTGGAACATGTAGACGATCCCGTTGTTCTCCTGCCCGATCAGCCAGCCGCGGCAGTTGCCGTTCTCGCCGAAGTTGATCGTGCAGGTGGGGCTCGCCTTGATGCCCATCTTGTGCTCGATGTTTCCGCACGCGACGTCGTTCGGCGCGCCGAGCGTGCCGTCGGCGTTCGGGACGACCTTGGGCACGAGGAACAGCGAGATCCCCTTGATGCCGGCGGGTGCGCCCTCGATGCGCGCGAGCACGGGATGCACGATCTGCTCGGTGAAGTCGTGGTCGCCCGAGGAGATGAAGATCTTGGTGCCCTCGAGGAGGAACGAGTCGCCGTCCCGCCGGGCCTTCGTCTTCACCGCGGCGAGGTCCGAGCCGGCCTGCGGCTCGGTGAGGCACATGGTGCCGCTCCAGGCGCCGCTGTACATCTTCTCGAGGTAGAGCTTCTTCATCCAGTCGGCGCCGTGGCTCTCGATGATGCGGGCCGCGCCGCGCGTGAGCATGGGCGTGAGCGTGTACGCCATGCAGCCCGCGACGAACGCCTCGTTGCACGCGATGGAGAGCAGGTTGGGCAGCCCCATGCCGCCCCAGTCGGGGCTGTTGGCCATGCCCACGAAGCCGTTCTCGACGAACGTCTTGTGGAACGCCTTCTGGCACTCGGGCACGGTCACCTTGCCGCCCGAGAAGCGCGCGCCGATGCGGTCGGACTCGGCGTTGATGGGCCAGAGCTGCTCCTTGGCGAGGTCGTAGGCCGCGCCCAGGATGCTCTCGTAGCTCTCGACGTCCTGGCCCGCGTAGGGGCCGAGGCCGCAGAGGCTGCCGATCTTGAGATGCTCGAAAAGGACGAACTCGACGTCGCGACGGTCGAAGCGGAACTCGGCCATGAATCCTCCTCGTGGCCCTTGAGAGGCCCGACGGTGGCACCCTGCCACCGCCGGGCCGGGAACTCAATGCGGCACGTGAATCAATCGGAAATTCGGGAGCCCTTCACGGGCAGACCGTCCACGGATCGCCGATCGTGCAGAAGCGGGATCCGAGCGGATTGTTGTAGGAGCGCGAGGTCCCGGTCTTCGTGTCGGTCACCGTGAAGGAGACCTGGACGTCCGTCAGACCGCTCAGATAGACGCCGTAGTTGCCCGAGCTGCCGTTGCAAAACGAAACGAGCTTGGCGACGATCTCCACGTTCGAGCTCGTGAAGAACCAGAAGTAGCCCGAATCGCCGGTGAGCGAGACGGCCTTTCCGGAGCCCGTGTTCCCGCCGTAGTCCCTGTAGGTCGCCTGGACGCGGAAGCGGTTGCCGAAGAGACACAGTGAGGTCGCGTCGGGCGTGCAGGCACCGCCGCCACCGCCGCCGCCCCCCGAGGTGACTGCGACGGAGACGGCATTGCTGTTCGTCTTGAGGCCCTCACAGGTCGAGCCGCCGTACGGATAAGCCCAGACGCGAAAATACAGTGTCTGTCCGGCATTCGCGGCGGAGGCCGTGATGCTGGCGGACGTGGTTCCCGGCGAATACGTCGAGACGAGCTGGAACGTGCCCGTGGGGGCGCTGTTCACGCCGAGCCACCAATGGTCTGTGGTGCCGTACGGATCGGCAGACCACGACAGGGTGAACGTCTGTCCCACCGCCACGCTCGCGGGATTGACCGACAGTGTGGGCGTGGGCGGACCCACACACCCGCCGCCGCCTCCTCCACCCGTCGTGACGGACACGGCCACGGCGTTGCTGTTCGTTCTGAGGCCCTCACAGGTCGAGCCGCCGTACGGGTAAGCCCAGACGCGGAAGTAGAGAGTCTGCCCGGCGTTGGCCGAGGTCGCCGTGATCGCCGCCGAGGTGGTTCCGCCGGAGTACGTCGAGACGAGCTGGAACGTGCCCGACGGCGCGCTGTTCACGCCGAGCCACCAGTATTCCGTCGTGCCGTACGGATCGGCCGACCAGGACAGGGTGAACGTCTGTCCCACGGTGACGCTCGAGGAGCTGACCGACAGCGTGGGGGTGGGCGGACCGACGCAGCCGCCGCCTCCTCCTCCGCTGCCGGTGACCGTAACGGAGACGACGTTGCTGTCGACGTACAGGTCGCAGGTGCCGATCGCCCGCACGAAGAAGTAATACGTGCCCGCGGTGACGTTCATGTTGACGTTGATCGACGTACCCGTCATCGGCGTGCCGAGGAGCGGCGACCAGGGCCCGCCGGAGCTGGTGGCCGCATAGGGGATGTACGTGGCCGTGATGAAGGGGTCGGGCGACCAGCTGAGGGTGACCTGCCCGCCCACGGCGACGCTCGAGGGGCTTCTCGAGAGCGTCGGCTTGGCCGGAACCACGCAGCCTTCGGGCTGCAGGGCGTTCGCGAACGGGACGGCCTCCACCGGGACGAGGTCCATGGCGCGCGGGGCCGCGAGCACGGCGCCGAGGTCCACGCCCTGAGCGCGTGTGACCGATGCCGGGAGCAACAGGAGCGCGACGAAAAGGGTGCCGAACATGAAGCCGGGCGGGCGCAAGGACTTGGCGGTCTGCATGAGACCCTCCTTTCCTCCGAGGCGTGACGCCGAGGAAGGGAGGCTGAGCCGGGGCTC
>JAEUQS010000541.1 GCA_016789625.1 Acidobacteriota bacterium
CTCGGGCGACTTGACGTCCATCGGCCGGCCGTGGGGCGCCTGGGCACCGGACGGCTTCGCCGCCTTGGCGGCCTTCGGAGTCGCCGCCTCGCCGCGAGCTTTCCTTAGGTCGAGCGCGACGCGGGCGGGCTCGCGCCCGCGAACGGTGAAGAGGAGCTGCGGGTTCTGCTCGAGCGTCTCGGCAAAGGCGACGTTCACGGCCGAGATGTGCTCACAGTCGAACGTCGCGCTCGCGAACGCGGGACAGCTGCAGATACCCACCACGCTCGCGATGGAGCTGGGCAGCAGCGAGACGCCCTGCTTCTCGAACACGGCGTCGATGCCCTCGGGCAGGAGGCCGGCGAGCACGGGCTCGACGAGGTGCGTCTTCGACGCCAGCGAGGCCGTGACCCGGTTCCACACGGCGTCGTCGAAGGGGCGGACCTTGAGCGTCACCGCATGCGGCTTGACGCGCGAATCCGCGACGGAGGCCGTGATCGCCCCCGGCGCGACGGCGAGGTTCAGCACCCGCCCGTCGCGGGCGTGGACGCGGCCCTGCGTGAGGCGGTTGCGGCGCGAGGGGACGAAACGCAGCAGCCCCTCGATCCACAGTGAGCCCGCGTCCAGCTTGGGCACCTGAGGCTCGTCGGCTCCGTCTTCCGCCACGTGAAGCTGAAGCCTTTCCTCCACGGACTTCAGGACCTCTTCGACCGTCTCGGGGCCCTTCTTCTTCCGCGCGCTCACGACGACCCCCGCTTGCGCGAGCCGGGCTTCTGCCGCATCGCGCGGGGCGACATGTCCTGGCTCACGGTCACCTCGGCGACCTCGCTGTCGGATTCGTCCGCCGAGGCCGTCGGATCTTCGTCGTCATCCAGGTCGAGGTCTCCGGCCGACAGCGACACCAGCTCGGCCAGCTCACTGTTCGAGAGCTCCGTGAGCCACTCCTCGCCTCCGCCCACGACACGGTCGGCCAGGCCGCGCTTCTGCACGAGGAGCGCGTCGATCTTCTCCTCGAGCGTGCCCTGGCAGACGAGCTTGTGCACCTGCACCGTGCGCGTCTGGCCGATGCGGTACGCGCGGTCCGTGGCCTGGTCTTCCACCGCGGGGTTCCACCAGCGGTCGAAGTGGAAGACGCGGCACGCGGCCGTGAGGTTGAGGCCCGTTCCGCCCGCCTTCAGGCTCAGGAGGAACACCTTGGGCGCGTCCGCGTCTTCCTGGAACGTCTTCACCATGCGCTCGCGCTCGCGCCGCGGGGTGCCGCCGTGGAGGAACATGGTGTCCACTCCCAGCATCCCCTCGATGGCGTCGGAAAGGAGGTCGCCCATCTCGCGGTACTGGGTGAAGACGAGCACCTTGTCGCCTTCCGCGAGCGCCTCTTCGAGCATTTCGAGCAGGCGCGTGAGCTTGCCCGAGCGGCGGATGAGCGGGCCCGCGTCGCGCATGTACTGAACCGGGTGGTTGCAGACCTGCTTGAGCGCGGTGAGGAGCGCCAGGATGCGGCCCCTTCGCGCGAGCCCCTCGGCCTCTTCCACGCGGCTCAGCTCCTCGCGCACCACGGCGGCGTAGAGAGTCGCCTGCTCCTTGGTGAGGGAGCACAGCACGGTCATCTCGTTCTTGGGGGGAAGGTCCTTGATGACGAGCGGATCGCTCTTGAGCCGGCGCAGCAGGAACGGCCCGATGAGCCGGCGGAGGCGCTCGGTCGCCATAGGATCGGAGCGGCGCTCCACGGGGCCGGCGATGTCGCGCCGGAACGACTGCAGTGAGCCGAGGAGCCCGGGCATCGCGAACTCCAGGATCGACCACAGCTCCGTGAGCCGGTTCTCCACGGGCGTGCCCGTGAGCGCGAAGCGGTGGGTCGCAGTGAGCGCCCGCGCGGCGCGCGCGGAGGCCGAGCCCGGGTTCTTGATGTTCTGGGCCTCGTCGAGGATCACAGTGGAGAAGTCCACGTCGGAGAGGAGATCGGCATCGCGGCGGAGCACGCCGTAGCTCGTGATGAAGACGACGCGGCTCTGCCTCTGGAGCGCCGTGGCCTTCGTGGCCCGCGACGGGCCGTAGTGATGGAGCACGGTGAGCGACGGCGCGAAGCGGTTGATCTCGCGCTCCCAGTTTCCGAGGACGGACGTGGGTGCCACCACGAGAATGGGCCGCGTGTCCTTGGGCTTCTCCTCCCGCCGGGCGAGAAGGAACGCGATGAGCTGAAGCGTCTTGCCGAGGCCCATGTCATCGGCGAGGCACGCGCCAGCGCCAACGGCCGCGCGGGACCGCAGCCACGACACGCCCTTCTCCTGATACGGCCGCAGCTCGGCGACGAGGCCCTTGATGGGCCGCAGCTCGGGGGCGTCCTCCCCCACGTCGCGCAGAGCGGCCAGAAGGTTCACGAGCGCGCCGCGGACCTCCACGGGAACGCCGGTGCCCCCGTCGTCGTGGCCGTCGCGATGCTCGCCGGTGAGCGCCGCCCGCAGGATGGCCCGCGTGTCGAGCTTCTTCCCGAGCACCCGCTCGCGGAT
>JAEUQS010000082.1 GCA_016789625.1 Acidobacteriota bacterium
GAGGAGCTTGGAGACGAGGATCTTCCAGCGCGACACCGGCCGGGTCAGAAGGAGAGGCAGCGTGCCCTCGGAGAGCTCGGCGGAAACGAGATCGGAGGCGAAGATCGCCACGAGGAGCGGCAGCAGGAGGACGCTGCCCGATCCAGCGAACGCCCGGCAGAACGCGGGCCCGGTGAGGACGTCGGGCCGGACGTCGTGCGAGAGGTGGTAGCGCAGCCGCGCGGCCTCGAACTTCATCATCCGGGCGAACGCCTCGGGGGCGCGCCCCGAAGCGGACTGCCTGTCGAGCTGCGCGACGCGCCGGGCCACGGCCGGGCGCCAGTCGGCCCCGGCGTTCTTCTTCGCGAAGGCCTGGTTGCGGCTCTGCGCGAACGCGATGAGCACGAGGATCCCGAACAGCACCACGAGGACGAGCCGGAAGCGCTTCCGGCGCAGCACCTTGAGCGTTTCGTTCTCGAGGAGCCCCAGCAGGAGCCTCATACCGTTTCCCCTCCCGTCCGCTCGAGAAAGAGGTCTTCCAGCGACCGGGCGCCGCCGTTCGTGAGGTCGCTCAGGAGGCCCGTCGCGAGGGTGCGCCCCCGATGCACGATCGCTACGCGGTCGCAGAGCTTCTCGACCTCCGAGAGGAGATGGCTCGAGACGAAGACCGCGAGCCCGTGCTCCCGCGCGAGCGTGCGGAGCAGCTCGCGCATCTCGCGGATGCCGGCGGGGTCGAGACCGTTCGTGGGCTCGTCGAGGATCAGTACCGAAGGTTCCCCCAGCAGCGCCTGCGCGATGCCGATGCGCTGGCGCATGCCCAGCGAATACGTTCGCACGAGGTCGCCCAGCCTCTCCTCCATGTGCACGAGCCGCGCGACCTCGCCGATGCGGTTCCAGGCCTCCCTGCCGAGCATGCGCGCGAAGTGCTCGAGGTTCTCGCGGCCCGTGAGGAACGAGTAGAGGGCCGGAGTCTCCACGATGCAGCCCACCTTCCGCATCGCGGCCTCGAAGTCGTCCGAGAGGACGTGCCCGCCGATGACGACGCGGCCGCGCGTGGGCCGCACGAGCCCCACGAGCATGCGGATCGTCGTCGTCTTCCCGGCTCCGTTCGGCCCGAGGAAACCGAAGACCTCACCCGGGTGGAGCGCGAAGGAGACGTCGGAGACGACCTCCCGCGGTCCGTAGCGTTTTGCGAGCCCCTCGGCCGAGAGCGCGACGTCTGGCATTCCCGGAGTTGTACGACATCGCGGAGAATCCCTCACGTGCGCCGATTGTTTCTCTGGCTCCTGCCGGCCGGCCTGGGCTTCCTGGCGGCCACCGTCCTCGCCTGGGGAGCCTTCGCGGGCCTCACCGGGAGCCTCGGGACGAAGCCCGCTCCCCAGACGGCCGCGGCGCGCGCGGACGCCCCCACGAGGCCTCCCGGCGCGCTCCGCGTCGTCGCGCTCGGGGACTCGCTCACGTTCGGAACGGGAGACGAGGAACCGGCCGGTGGCTATGCCGGCCGCGCCGTCGCCGAGCTCCGCAAGGCACAACCCGATATCGCGTTCACGAACCTCGCGGTCGAAGGCCTCACGACCCCCGGTCTCGTGGACCTCCTGCGCTCGCCGGAGACCCAGCGGACGATCGCGGGCGCGGGGCTCCTGCTCGTTTCCATCTCGGGGAACGACCTCACGCGCGCCGCGCGGGGCGACGCCTCCCCGCTGGCTCCGGGAGGTCCCCTTCTCGAGACGCGGAAGAACCTCGAGGAGATCCTGAAGACTCTTCGCGCCGCGAACCCGCACGCGCCCATCCGGCTCCTCGGGCTCTACGATCCGCTGCCCGCCGAGGCCGGACCCCTGCCCGGAACCCCGGAGCGCACGGCCACCAAGCGCGTGCTGCTGCTCTGGAACAGCGCCCTCGAGGAGGCCGCGCTCTCCGCGCCGGGCGGTGCCACGGTCGTCGTCCCCGTGGCCGACCTCTTCGAGGCCCGGCCCGAGCGGCTCGCGAAGGACCGCTTCCACCCCGGACCCGCGGGCCACGCCGAGATCGCGGCCCGGGTGGTCTCCTCGCTGCCCGCCGCGCTCGTGACCGCGAAGGCCCCTTGAGCGGCTCGAGCCCCTCGAGCGCGGCGATCGGCCTGGATCTCGGGGCCTCGCTCACGAAGGCCGTCCTCCTCGACGGGGACGCGCTCGCCGAGGACGCCCATCTGCCCGCGGGAGATTCCGCCGCTCTCGAGGCCTGGCTGGCCGGGAGGGCCGAGCCGATCTTCGCCACGGGCGCCGGAGCCCGCGCGCTCGCAGGCCGGCACTCCGCGAGCCTCGTGCCGGAGTTCGAGGCCTGGGGCGCCGGCGAGGCGCTCCTCCTCGCGAGGGCGGCCCTCGAGGTCCCGTTTCCGCACCTCCTCGTGAGCCTCGGCACGGGCACCTCGATCTTCCGCGTCGAAGCTCCGGGGAAGGCCACCCGCGTGGGCGGCACGGCGCTCGGGGGCGGGACGCTGGCCGGGCTCGGGGGCCTCCTCTCCGGCCCCGCGACCCATGCCGAACGGGCGGCGCTCGCCGCGCGCGGAGACCGGTCGCGGGTGGACCTCTTCGTGCGTGATCTCTACCCACACGACGACCTCCCCCTCGCGAAGGACCTCACGGCCGCGAATTTCGGCAAGGCCCTGTCGACGGAGCCGGCCGACCTCGCGCTCGCGCTCGCGCACCTCGTGGGCGAGAACGTGGGCCTCCTCGCGGGGAGCCTCGCGCGGGATCTCGACGCGCCGCGCGCCGTCGTCTACGCCGGCTCCACCTTCGAGGGCCACGACGCGCTGACGAACGCCGTCTTCCGGGCCACCCGCACCGCGGGCGCGACCCCGCTGCTCCTCCCCCTCGGCGGGCTCACCGGGGCCGTGGGAGCCGTCTGCTACGCTCGAAGCTCGCCTCGATGACTGGCTCCAAGCACTTCGATCTCGTCATCCTCGGATGCGGGCCCGCGGGCGAGCGCGCGGCGATTCTCGCGGCCCGCTCGGGCAAGCGCGTCGCCGTCGTGGAGCGGGCGCCCGAGGTGGGCGGCAACCGCATCAACTGGGGCACGATTCCCTCGAAGACGCTGCGCGAGAGCGCGCTCTTCGTGAACGCCCTGACGCGCAACCGGCTGCACGGCATCCGCTGCGAGATCACCGACGAGATCACCGTCGCCGATTTCATGTACCGCGAGCGGCTCATCGTGCGGCGTGAGCTGGACCTCATCAACGCCTCGCTCGACAAGTACCGCATCGAGATCCTGCGCGCGCACGGCCGCTTCGTGGACCCGCACACGATCGCGCTGGATCGGCCCGGCCAGGCGGAGGAGCGCGTCACGGCCGACGTCGTCCTCATCGCGACCGGGTCGCGGCCCAACCGGCCCGAGAACGCGCCGTTCGACGGCGAGGTCGTGTTCGACAGCGAGTCGATCCTCTCGCTGCCCCACATCCCGCGCCGCATGCTCGTGCTCGGAGCCGGCGTCATCGGCATCGAGTACGCCAGCATCTTCGCGGCGCTCGGCGTGACCGTGACGCTCCTCGACACCCGCGAGAAGCTCCTGCCCTACCTCGACCGCGAGGTGGTGACGATCCTCGCGCGGGAGATGGGCCGCATCGGCGTGACGATCTCCCACAACGAGAGGGCCGAGAAGATCGAGAGGGTTCCCGGCACGCCGCCACGCGTGCTCTGCGAGACCCGCAAGGGCATCAAGCGCACCGTCGACGTCCTTCTCTACTGCGTGGGGCGCGACGGCAACACACGGGACCTCGGCCTCGAGACGCTGGGCATCGCCCCGAACGCCTACGGGCTCCTCGAGGTGAACGCGAGCTACCAGACGGCGCACCCTCACATCTACGCCGTGGGCGACGTGATCGGCTATCCCGCGCTCGCTTCGACGTCGATGGACCAGGGCCGCCGCGCGGTGAGGCACGCGTTCGGCCTCGAGGGTCCCACGGCGCATCCGGCGCACCTCCCGTTCGCCATCTACTCGATTCCCGAGATCAGCTACGTGGGCCCCACCGAGGAGAAGCTGAAGGAGCAGGGCGTCGACTACGTCGTCGGGCGCGGCAACTACGAGCTGAACCCGCGCGGCCTCATCGCGGGCGACGACGAAGGTCTCCTGAAGCTCCTGTTCGCCGCCGACACCGGCAAGCTCCTCGGGGCTCACGTCGTGGGCCATTCCGCGAGCGAGCTGATCCACCTGGGCATGGCGTACGTGCAGGCGGGCACCACGGCGAAGGAGATCTCCGAGTCGATCTTCAACTACCCGACGCTCTCGGATCTCTACCGGCACGCGGCTCTCACGGCCGCCACGGAGATCAGGAAACGAGGTCTCCGCGCATGACCGCTCTTTCGCTCGAGGGACACGCAGTCCTCGTCACCGGCGCCTCGCGCGGCATCGGCGCGACCATCGCCGAGACGCTCGCCGCGCACGGCGCGCGCGTCGCCGTTCACTACGGACGGGGCAAGGCCGAAGCGGAAGAGGTCGCGCAGAAGATTCTCGCCGCGGGCGGGCCCGAGCCCGTCGTCCTCGGAGCGCGTCTCGAGCACGAGGACGAGCGACGCAGGCTCCACCGGGAGGTCGTCTCGGCCCTCGGCGATCCGCTCCTCCTCGTGAACAACGCCGCGCTCTGGGATCGCAACCCCTTCGACGAGCCCGACGACGCGCTCTTCCTGAGCAAGTGGCGCCACACGCTCGAGGTGAACCTGAACGCCGCCGCGCATCTCGCGCTGCTCGCGCTTCCCGCGATGCGCAAGGCCCGCTTCGGCCGCATCGTCATGGTGTCCTCGCGGGCCGCGTTCCGCGGCGAGACCGAGTGTGCCGACTACGCCGTCTCGAAGGCCGGCATGGTGAGCCTCGCGCGCTGCCTCGCGCGGGCCGAGGGACCGAACGGCATCACCGCCAACAGCGTCTGCCCCGGCTGGGTCGAGACGGACCGCGTGGCCGCGCACCTCGAGGAGCATGGAGCCGCGGTGAGGGCCGAGATCCCGCTGGGCCGCGTGGCCACCACCCAGGACGTCGCGAAC
>JAEUQS010000090.1 GCA_016789625.1 Acidobacteriota bacterium
GACGTTCGCGTTCGTGTGGGCGCTCCTCGCGGCGTCGTCGACGAGCCGGCCGAGCTACGCCACGGCCGCGTACGCCGTGGCGCTGGCTGCCGGAGCCGTCGCCGTGTTCGAAATCGCGGCCCCACGCCTCCGGCTCGCCACGGTCGCCGTCGGCTCCGTCATGCTCGTCGCCTACGGCGTCCTCGCGTTGCCGTCCGCGCTCCCGGTGCTCTCCGTCGACGGGTTCATTCGCTACCAGAACGCGCTGGGACAGAAGCCCGGGACCGACGAGAAGAAGGAGATGGGCGACCTTCCGCAGCATTGGGCCGACCGGCAGGGCTGGCCCGCGGTCGTGGACGCCTTCGAAACCGCCTGGAAGACGCTGAGCCCCGACGAGCGGAAGGACGCGAAGATCTTTGCGAGCGACTACGGAGTCGCGGGAGCGATCGACTATTACGGCCCCGCGCGCGGCCTGCCCAAGGCGATCTCCGGGCACAACAGCTACTTCCTCTGGGGGACTGGCCCTGGATCGGGTTCGGTCGTCCTCGTGCACACGAACGAGGAGGCGCCTCTCCATGCGCTCTTCTCCGAGGTCACGCTCGCGAGCCGCGTCGCGTGCGGACGCTGCATGCCCTACGAGAACGGCGTCGGCATCTACGTCTGCAAGGGACCGAAGATGCCGATCGAGGCCTTCTGGCCCCGCACGAAGAACTTCAGCTGAGGGCGCCGCCGGTTAGGATGAGCACACGATGAGCGCTCGCGCCGCAGGCCTCCTCCTCCACCCGTCGTCGCTCCCCTCGGCGTACGGCATCGGCGACTGCGGGCCCGCGGCCTACCGCTTCCTCGACTTTCTCGAGGAGTCGGAGCTCACGCTCTGGCAGATCCTCCCGCTCGGCCCCACGGGCGGCTTCAACTCGCCCTACGGCTGCCTCTCGGCATTCGCGGGAAACCCGCTCCTCATCTCGCCCGAAGGTCTCGTGGAGGAGGGCCTCCTCCCCAAGTCCGTGCTCGCGAAGGGTCCCGCGTTCTCCACCGGCCCCGTGGACTTCGCCAAGCTCATCCCCTGGAAGCGGGAGGTCCTCCGCGGGGTCTTCGAGCGGTTCGAGCTGGAGGCCCCGGCGCAAGCCCAGCGCGACTTCGAGGCGTTTCGCGAGGACCCCTTCCAGAAGAAATGGCTGCCCGACTTCGCGCTCTTCTCCGCGCTCCTCGCCGAGCTCGCGGGAGAGGATCTCCCCTACTGGCCGCAGGAGCTGCGCCGCCGCGAGCCCACGGCCCTCGCCGACGCCCGCGAGCGCCTGGCCGACGAGATCCTGTTCCGCGAGTTCGTCCAGTTCCTGTTCTTCCGTCAGTGGGACAGGCTCAAGGCCGACGCGAACCGGCGCGGAATCCGCATCGTGGGCGACGTGCCCATCTACGTCGCGCTGTCGAGCGCCGACGTCTGGGAGAACCCCGGCATCTTCCAGCTCGACGAAGATCTTCGCCCTCTCGAGGTGGCAGGCGTGCCTCCCGACTACTTCAGCGAGGACGGCCAGCTCTGGGGAAACCCCCTGTACCGCTGGGACGTCCTCGCCGAGCAGGAGCATGCGTGGTGGGCCGACCGGCTCACTCAGAATCTGCGTCTTGCCGACCTCGTGCGCATCGACCACTTCCGCGGCTTCGCCGGGTACTGGTCGGTCCCGGCCGACGCGAAGACGGCCCGCGCCGGGCGCTGGGCCAAGGGCCCCGGCGTCGCGCTGTTCGATTCCCTCCGGAAGGTATTCCCGGAGCTGCCGCTCATCGCGGAAGACCTCGGCGTCATCACGCCCGACGTGAAGGCGCTCCTCGAGGCCACGGGCCTCCCGGGCATGAAAGTCTTGCAGTTCGCGTTCGGCAAGGACGACGACGAGTACCTCCCGCACAACCACGGCCGCAACAGCGTGGTCTACAGCGGCACGCACGACAACGACACGGCGCTCGGCTGGTACCGCTCCGCCCCGAGCGAGGAAAAGGAGCGCGCGCTCGCCTACCTGGGCGGCAACGGACGCCGCATCTGGTGGGATCTCGTGCGCTCGGCCTTCGCGTCGCCGGCCGACACCGCCATCGTGCCCGTGCAGGACCTCCTCGGTCTGGGATCCGAGTCGCGCCTGAACACCCCCGGCGTGGCCCGCGGCAACTGGTCGTGGCGGCTCGAGCCCTGGGCGCTCTCGCAGGAGGTCGCCGCAGAGGTCGCCGAGCTGTCGCGCGTCACCGGCCGCTCGCCCAGGACGCAGGAGGCGAAGGCCGCGGAAGCGCTCAAGGCCGCGGAGGAAGCGGCTCAGGAAGCGTGATTCCCGACGTCTCCCGCCTCGGACTCGGAACCGGGTCGCTCGGAGACCCTGCCCAGAGCGACACAGACGTCGATCGCCTCCTCGGAGCGGCCCTGGACCTCGGGATCACGCTCTTCGACACCGCCCGCAGCTACGGCCTCTCGGAAGAACGGCTCGGCCGCTTCCTCCGGGGCCGGCGCGACGGCGTCGTGCTTTCCACGAAGGTCGGCTACGGCGTGGACGGCGTGCCCGACTGGACGCCCGAGTGCATCCGCAAGGGCATCGATCGCGCGCTCGGGCTGCTCCAGACCGGCGTGATCGACCTCGTGCACCTCCACAGCTGCCCCCTGGACACGTTGGAGCACTCCGGTGTCGTGGAAGCGCTCACGGCCGCGGTCGAGCAGGGCAAGGTCCGCGTCGCGGCGTACTCGGGCGACGGACCGCCGCTTCGCTGGGCGGCACGGTCGGGCGCGTTCGGAAGCCTCCAGTGCTCGGTGAACCTCTGTGATCAGGAAGCCCTCGAAACGGACCTGAGCCGGCCCCTCCTCGCGAAACGCCCGCTCGCCAACGCTCCGTGGCGCTTCGCCGGGAGGCCCGTGGGCGACGAAGCCGAGCCGTACTGGGAGCGCTTCCAGACGCTGTCGCTTCCCTCGTTCGGGCTCCCCTGGGACGAGCTGGCCATCCGCTTCAGCGCGTACGCGCCGGGTGTTTCCTCAGCGCTCGTGGGCACGCGTTCCGTGTCGAACCTGAGGCGCACCGCCGAGGCGGTCGAGCGGGGACCTCTTCCGAAAGACATCGTCGACGCCATCCGGGCCCGCTACCGCGAATGCGGCGGCTGGCCCGGACGGATCTGACGTCTACCGGAAACGGACGACGGCCGAGCCGCGCGGCGGCAGGCTCACGCGCAGCGCGCCGCCGGTGACGAGCGGATCTCCCGCGCCGTCGGTGAACAGGTTCTCCGCGCTCCTGATGCCGATGGCGTCCGTCCCGGCCGACTGTGGCGCGTCCGACAGGTTGTGCGCCACGAACACGCGCTCGTTCGCCGAGCGGCGCAGGAACGACAGCACGGCCCCCGTGCTCTTCACCGACGTGAGGTCTCCCCGGCGGAGCGCCTCGGAGGCCGCGCGCACGCGGATCAGGTTGCGATAGCGCGAGAGCAGCGAGCTTCCGTCTGCCGTCTGTGCGGCCACGTTCACGCCCGACTGTCCCGGCGCGAACCCGAACCAAGGCGTCCCCGTGGTGAAGCCCCCGCCGGGCGAGGCGTCCCACGGCATC
Organism: Acidobacteriota bacterium; assembly: GCA_016789625.1. Lineage (GTDB taxonomy): Bacteria > Acidobacteriota > Thermoanaerobaculia > UBA5066 > UBA5066 > JAEUQS01. The sequence goes on from JAEUQS010000090.1 coordinate 3,540, forward strand.
GGCGTCCGCTTGGCCTCGTCGTTGTTGGTGGTTCCGTTCTCGAGGCCCAGCTCCTCGCCGTAGTACACGAACGGCACGCCCTGGAGCGTGAGGAGAATCGCCGCGGCGTTCCGGAGCTTCGACGGGCTCTTGCCGAGCTGCGTCGCGAGGCGCACCTGATCGTGGTTGGTGAGGAACGGCGCGTCGAGGACGCCCGCGGGGTAGACCTGCGCCACCTCGTTGAGCTTCGCCGCGATTCCGGCCGCGTCCGCGCGGTTCACGCCCTTGAGGATCTCGTCGGCCAGGGGGAAGTTGAAGTTGCTGGGCATCTCGTCGCCGCCGGCGACCGTGCGCGTGTCTCCGAAGTAGGGCGCGATGTTGCGGGTCTCCGTCCAGTTCTCGGCTACGAGGAACGTCGCGGGGTCGATGCGCCGGAGGTGCCCCGAGATCTCCCGGAGCGCCGCGTGGGTCTCCGCCGTGTCGGACTGTCCGGCTCCCCCGCCGGTCTCCACGAGATAGCGGGTCGCGTCCAGCCGATAGCCCGACGCCCCGCGCGACAGCCACAGTGCCGCGACGCGCTTCATCTCTTCCTTGAGCGCCGCGTTCCTCCAGTTGAGGTCGGGCATGCCGCTCCAGAAGACCCCGTAGTAGAACGCCCCGTTCTTCGCGTGCCACGTGGGGGCGCTGCCGCCCCAGGGCGGCCCCCAGCCGGCGTCGTCGGCCCGCCAGACGTACCAGTCGCGTTTCGCCGAGGTGGGTGACGAGGCGGCGTCCTGGAACCAGGGATGCCCGCTGCCCGAGTGGTTCAGCACGAGATCCACGATGACGCGGATGCCGCGCTTCCTGGCCTCCCGGCACAGCGTCTCGAAGTCCGCGTTCGTGCCGTAGTCGCGTTCGATGGTCTCGTAGTCGACGGTGTCGTAGCCGTGGTAGCTCGGCGACTCGAACACGGGCATCAGCCAGATTCCCGTGACGCCGAGATCCGCCGTCGTCTCGGGCTTGCCGTCGTTCAGGTAGTCGAGCTTCTCGACGAGGCCGCGGAGGTCGCCCTTGCCGTCGCCATCACTGTCGCGGAAGCTCCGCACGAAGACCTGGTAGAACACCGCGTCGCGCACCCAGTCGTGCTGCCAGGCCGGCGATGCCGGTCGCGTCGATCCGGTGGGCACGGCATCCCCCGGATCACGGCGCAGCGGGGCCGCGGAGCAGAAGACGAGGGCGAGGGTGAGGGGGGCGAGGACGGCTCTTCCCAGGCGCATGCCCGATCATAGGCTCACGTGGAGCATGATGTCAGGGGATGCGGTCTTTCGAGGCGGCCCGCCGCCGCGGCATCGTCTCCGACCTGTACGCGCTGGCCCGCGGCCGGCCTGTGGACCTCCTGCCGTTCGAGGAGGTCCGCAAGCGCCTGAATCTGTCGCGGGTCGTCGACCGGGGCATCCTTGAGGTGCCGCTCGCGTCGATCGTGGGCTCGGTGGGCCGCGGACCGGAATTCAATCGCGCGTTTCTCCCGCGCGAGGGCGCATCGCGCGAGAGGTGGGAGGAC
>JAEUQS010000094.1 GCA_016789625.1 Acidobacteriota bacterium
AAGCGGGAAGCCATCGACAAGCTCGAGGAGTCGACCGGGATCCTGAAGAGGTGGCATGCCCCGGAGGACTGGGCCGCCTCGGACCTCGCCCTCGTCGCGGCCCGCGCCGCTCTCGAGAACGCGGGCCGCCGTCCCGAGGACGTGGACATGATCCTCCTCGGTACGGACTCGCCCGACTTCATCACCCCGGCCACGTCGGTGGTTCTCCAGCACAAGCTGGGCGCGAAGAACGCGGGCACGTTCGACATCGGCTGCGCGTGCGCGTCGTTCCCGACCGGGCTCGCGAACGCGGCCGGTCTCCTCGCCACGAACCCGTCCCTCCGCACGGTGCTCGTGGTGGGCGTCTACCAGATGCACAAGCTGGCCGACCCGAAGGATCCGCTCATCTTCCTGTACGGCGACGGCGCGGGCGCGGCGGTGCTGGAAGCCGGCGACGAGCCGGGCTTCCTGACGGCGGCCTTCTCGGCCGACGGCTCGTACCACAGGAACTGGGGTCTCTACTCCGGGGGGACGGCCGAGCCGGCCACGGAGGAGTCCGTCCGCGCGGGCCGCACGAAGGTGCGGATGGTCGAGCGGTATCCCCCCGAGGTGAACCACGAAGGCTGGCCGAAGATCGTCCGGCGTCTCTCCGCGCAAGGCGGCTTTCCGCTCGAGGACATCGACCTCGTGATGTTCTCGCAGGTCAGGAAGCCGTCCATCGAGCTCGTCATGAAAGACCTCGGCCTCCCGCTCTCGAAGACCCACACGATCATGGAAGAGCAGGGCTACACGGGCTCGGCGTGTCTCGCGATGGCGCTCCACGACGCGATCCAGAAGGGCAAGGCGAAACCGGGCGATCTCGTGCTCCTCGTGGGCTCGGGGGTCGGCTACAACCAGGCCGGGGTCGCGTTCCGGCTCACGGAACGCCCCGCGTGAAGAACGGCCGCGCTCTCAAGATCCTCCTCGGGATCCTCGGGCTCGCGGCCGCTCTCGCCCTGGCGGCGTTCGTGTGGGTCATGCGGCATCCGATGGAAGTCTTCGCCAGCCTCTCCCGCAAGGAGCTCGCGAAGACCGGTATGGTGAAACTCTCGCTCGAGGCACCCAGTGGACGGCTCACGTACTGGAAGGGCGGCTCCGGACCTGCGCTCGTCCTCCTCCACGGCGTGAACGATCAGGCGGGCACGTTCGCGAAGATCGTTCCCGGACTCCTGGGCCGCTTCACCGTGCTCATTCCGGACCTTCCCGGGCACGGGGAGTCCGAGCCCGCAGCGGGGGACCTCTCCCTCGGCAGCATGGTCCAGGCGACGGGGACGCTCCTCACGAAAGAGGCGCCCGGCGGCGCGGTGCTCGTCGGAAACTCCATGGGTGCGTGGATCGCGTTCCTCGTCGCCCAGGACGGAGCGAACGTCTCGAGGATCGTGGCCGTGAACGGCGGTCCCCTGAGGGGCGACACCGCCGGGCTGTCGCTCACGCCGAAGACGCGTGCCGAGGCCGCGCGGCTCATGGAGGCGCTGCGCGACTCCTCGAGCCCGCGGCTTCCCGGCTTCGTGCTCGACGACCTCGTGAGGCGCGCGCCGGCCTCGCAGGCCGCGCGGATGAGCGTTGCCGACATGACGCCGTTCCTCCTCGACGGCCGGCTCGAGGGCTTCACGGTTCCGGTCGACCTCCTGTACGGCGCCTCGGACCAGCTCGTCCCGCTGGCCTACGCGCGGAAGGTCATGACCCAGATTCCCCGCGCGAGGCTCACGGAGGTTCCGCGCTGCGGCCATGTGCCGCAGGTCGAGTGCCCCATCGCGTTCGGCAAGGCCCTCGACGGCCTCCTGGAGGTCGCACCTTGATTCACGGAGACGTCCTCGGGGAGCGCGCGCGCCTCTCGCCGCACCGGACCGCGCTCGTGTTCGTCGAGACGGGGGAGTCCATCTCCTACCGCGATCTCGACGCGCGCGCCCGCGCCCTGGCTCGCGTGCTCCGCGGACCGCTCGGGCTTTCGCCCGGCGACCGCGTCGGCCTCCTGTCGCACAACCGCCCCGAGTTCATCGAGGCGTACTTCGGTGCGGCGAAGGCCCGCTGTCCGCTCGTGCCCATCGGAACGCGCCTCACGCCCACGGAGATCCTGCCCATCATCGAGGACTCCGGCCTCGGGGTTCTCTTCTACGACGGAACCCTGGGCTCCGTGGTGGAGGGGCTCCGAGGTGTTTCCGGCCTGCGCTTCGTGGCCCTCGATGCTCCGCTTCACGACACCGATCTCCCGCTTGCGGATCTCGTCGCCGCGGTCGCGAACGACGCGGATCCCGAACGTCCCGAGCCGGACGATCTCTTCGCTCTTCTCTACACGAGCGGAACGACGGGCCGCCCGAAGGGCGTGATGGTGCCGCACCGCATGGTGGGCTGGAACGCGTACAACACCGTGGTCGCGTGGCAGCTCGGGGAGGACGACGTGAGCCCTCTGTTCACGCCGCTCTACCATGCCGGCGGGCTGGCGGCGTTCCTCACCCCGATCCTCCTGGCCGGCGGCACGATCGTCCTCCACGCGAAGTTCGACGCGGCCGAGGTGTGGCATGCCATGGCGCGCGAGAAGGCGACCGTCGTCCTCGGCGTGCCGACGATCTGGAAGCTCCTCCTGGAATGCCCGGAGATCGACCGCGTGGATCTCTCGAGCGTCCGATGGTTCATCAGCGGGGGAGCACCGATGCCGGCGAACGTCCTCTCCGCCTACCAGGAACGGGGCTTCGTGATGAAGCAGGGCTATGGAATGACCGAGGTCGGCGTCAACTGCTTCACGATGAGCGAGCAGGATTCCGTGCGCAAGCCCGGCAGCATCGGCCGGCTCCTGCCGTTCACCGAGGCGCGCCTCGTGGACGACGAAGGTGTGGAGGTCGGCGAGGGTCTCGCAGGCGAGCTGTGCCTCCGCGGGCCGCACGTCTGCGCCGGCTACTGGCGAAACGCCGAAGCCACGGCGGCGGCGCTC
>JAEUQS010000107.1 GCA_016789625.1 Acidobacteriota bacterium
GTTCGCGACGATCGGGCTGGACGCGAGAAAGCAGCAGCTCCTCGGCGTGAAGACGGTCGAGCTGAAACGCGGGCCGTTCTCGATGTCCATCAAGACCGTCGGTCGCGTCGCCTACGACGAGCGCCGCGTCCACCACGTCCATACGCGCTTCGAAGCCTACGTCGAGCACATCTCGGCGGACTTCACGGGCAAGTACGTGAAGAAGGGCGAGGAGCTCGCCCGGGTCTACAGCCCCGAGCTGTACGCCACGCAGCAGGAGTATCTCCTGGCTCTCCGGGCGTCCAGATCGCTGCGGGCATCGGGCATGACGTCCGTCTCGCAGAGCGGCCAGCAGCTTCTGGACGCCGCGCGGCAGCGGCTGCTGCTCTGGGAGATCAGCCCCGGGGACATCGAGCGGATCGAGAGGAAGGGCGAGGCGATCAGGAGCCTGCCCCTCTACTCTCCGATCTCGGGCTACGTCACCGGGCGGACCGCGTACCACGGCATGAAGGTGATGCCGTCCGATTCCCTCTTCGACATCGTCGACCTCACGCAGCTCTGGGTGCTCGCCGACGTCTACGAGTACGAGCTGCCCCGCCTCCGGCTGGGGCAGAAGGCGGAGGTGACCCTCTCGTACTGGCCGGGTAGGGCGTGGAAGGGAACGATCACGTACATCTTTCCCGCCGTGGACGAGAAGACTCGGACCGTGACCGTTCGCATCGAGGTCCCGAATCCCCTCGGCGAGCTGAAGCCGGAGATGTTCGCAAACGTCACGCTCCACGGAGAGACCAGGGAGGTCCTCCAGGTACCCGAGGACGCCGTCATCGACAGCGGCACGCGGAAGGTGGTCTTCGTGTCGCTCGGCGACGGGCAGCTCTCGCCTCGGGAGGTGTCTCTCGGCGACCAGGCCGGCGGGTCCATCGAGGTTCTCTCGGGTCTCGCCGAGGGCGACTCCGTGGTCCTCGGCGCGAGCTTCCTCGTGGACTCCGAGTCGCGACTGAAAGCGGCGATCGGCGCGATGACCTCCGCCGGTGCCGGCGCCGGCGCCGGTGCCAAGCCCAAGCCACCTGCGAGCGAGCCTGCGGCACCTGCGCCGGCCAGCCACGAGCACTGAGGAGGATGTGATGCTACCGAGCAGCGCGGCTGAAGGCGGTTTCATCAAGCGGGTCATCCGCTTTTCCGCCGAGAACAAATACCTGGTCGTCTTGCTCTACGCCATCGCCATCGTGCTCTCGATCGGGGTGATCAAGCAGATTCCGCTCGACGCCATTCCGGACCTTTCCGACACCCAGGTGATCATCTATTCCCGCTGGGACCGGAGCCCCGACATCATCGAGGATCAGGTCACCTACCCCATCGTGACCTCGCTTCTGGGCGCTCCGAAGGTGAAGACGATCCGCGGGTTCTCGGACTTCGGCTTCTCTTACGTCTACGTGATCTTCGAGGACGGAACCGACCTGTACTGGGCGCGTTCCCGGGTCCTCGAGTACCTGTCGAAGATCCAGGGAAAGCTGCCCCAGGGCGTCAGGACCGAGCTGGGACCCGACGCCACGAGCGTCGGCTGGGTGTTCCAGTACGCGCTCGTCGACGAGAAGGGGAAGAACGCCACCGACGAGCTCCGCTCGTATCAGGACTGGTTCCTCCGCTACGCCGTACAGTCCGTTCCGGGCGTCGCGGAGGTGGCCACAGTGGGGGGCTTCCAGCGGCAGTACCAGGTGACCGTCTCACCCAACTCGCTCGCGACCTACGGCTTGGGCATCGAGAGCGTCAGCGAGGCGATCCGCAAGAGCAACGAGGAGATCGGGGGGCGGCTCATCGAGTTCTCGGGCCGCGAGTACATGGTTCGCGGCCGCGGATACCTGAA
>JAEUQS010000108.1 GCA_016789625.1 Acidobacteriota bacterium
GTTCGCGACGATCGGGCTGGACGCGAGAAAGCAGCAGCTCCTCGGCGTGAAGACGGTCGAGCTGAAACGCGGGCCGTTCTCGATGTCCATCAAGACCGTCGGTCGCGTCGCCTACGACGAGCGCCGCGTCCACCACGTCCACACGCGCTTCGAAGCCTACGTAGAGCACATCTCGGCAGACTTCACGGGCAAATACGTGAAGAAGGGCGAGGAGCTCGCCCGGGTTTACAGCCCCGAGCTGTACGCCACGCAGCAGGAGTACCTCCTGGCGCTCCGGGCGTCCAGGTCGCTGCGAGCATCGGGCGTGACGTCCGTCTCGCAGAGCGGCCAGCAGCTTCTGGACGCTGCGCGGCAGCGGCTGCTGCTCTGGGAGATCAGCCCCGGGGACATCGAGCGGATCGAGAAGAAGGGCGAGGCGATCAGGAGCCTGCCCCTCTACTCTCCGATCTCGGGCTACGTCACCGGGCGGACCGCGTACCACGGCATGAAGGTGATGCCCGCCGATTCGCTCTTCGACATCGTCGACCTCACGCAGCTCTGGGTGCTCGCCGACGTCTACGAGTACGAGCTGCCCCGCCTCCGGCTGGGGCAGAGGGCGGAGGTGACCCTCGCGTACTGGCCGGGCCGTACGTGGAAGGGGCTGGTGACGTACATCTTTCCCGCCGTGGACGAGAAGACACGGACCGTGACCGTCCGCATCGAGGTCCCGAATCCCCTCGGCGAGCTGAAGCCGGAGATGTTCGCAGACGTCACGCTCCACGGTCAGACGCGGGAGGTTCTCCAGGTGCCCGAGGACGCCGTGATCGACAGCGGCACGCGCAAGGTGGTCTTCGTGTCGCTCGGCGACGGGCAGCTCTTGCCCCGGGAAGTGTCGCTCGGCGACCGGGCCGGTGGGTCCATCGAGGTTCTCTCGGGTCTCGCCGAGGGCGACTCCGTGGTCCTCGGCGCGAGCTTCCTCGTCGACTCCGAGTCGAGACTCAAGGCGGCGATCGGCGCGATGACCTCGGCCAGTGCCGGCGCCGAGCCCAAGCCACCCGCGAGCGAGCCTGCGTCGGCTGCGCCGGCCAGCCACGCGCACTGAGGAGGATGTGATGCTAGCGAGCAGTGCGGGTGAGGGCGGCTTCATCAAGCGGGTCATCCGCTTTTCCGCCGAGAACAAATACCTGGTCGTCTTGCTCTACGCCATCGCCATCGTGCTCTCGATCGGGGTGATCAAGCAGATTCCGCTCGACGCCATCCCGGACCTCTCCGATACCCAGGTGATCATCTATTCCCGCTGGGACCGGAGCCCCGACATCATCGAGGATCAGGTCACCTACCCCATCGTGACCTCGCTTCTCGGCGCGCCGAAGGTGAAGACGATCCGCGGGTTCTCGGACTTCGGCTTCTCCTACGTCTACGTGATCTTCGAGGACGGAACCGACTTGTACTGGGCGCGCTCCCGGGTCCTCGAGTACCTGTCGAAGATCCAGGGAAAGCTGCCCCAGGGCGTGAGGACCGAGCTGGGGCCCGACGCCACGAGCGTCGGCTGGGTGTTCCAGTACGCGCTCGTCGACGAGAAGGGGAAGAACGCCACCGAAGACCTCCGTTCATATCAGGACTGGTTCCTCCGCTACGCCGTGCAGTCCGTTCCGGGCGTCGCGGAGGTGGCCACCGTGGGGGGCTTCCAGCGGCAGTACCAGGTGACCGTCTCACCCAACTCCCTTGCGGCCTACGGCTTGGGCATCGAGAGCGTCAGCGAGGCGATCCGCAAGAGCAACGAGGAGATCGGGGGGCGGCTCATCGAGTTCTCGGGCCGCGAGTACATGGTTCGCGGCCGCGGATACCTGAAGACCGTAGGCGACATCGAGAAGATCGTCCTGAAGACGAACGAGCGCGGAACGCCGGTCACGGTGAAGGACGTCGGGCGCGTGTCGCTCGGCCCCGAGATAAGGCGCGGCATCGCCGATCTGGACGGCAAGGGGGACGCCGTGGGCGGCATCGTCGTGATGCGGAGCGGCGAGAACGCGCTGAACGTGATCGAACGGGTGAAGAAGAAGCTGAAGGAGATCGAGCCGTCGCTCCCCGAGGGCGTGAAGATCGTGACGACGTACGACCGGTCGGATCTCATCGAGCGCTCCGTCGCGAACCTCAAGGCCAAGCTGATCGAGGAGATCCTCATCGTCTCCCTCGTCATCCTGATCTTCCTCTGGCACGTCCCGAGCGCGGTCGTCCCGATCGTGACGATTCCGATCTCCGTGATCCTGGCCTTCATTCCCTTCCAGCTCCTCGGGCTGAACATCAACATCATGTCGCTGGGCGGCATCGCGATCTCCATCGGCATCCTCGTCGACGGCGCGATCGTGGAGGTCGAGAACGCCTACAAGAAGCTCCAGCTCTGGGACGAGGGGGGCCGCAAGGGAGACTTCCACGAGGTACGCCTGCATGCGCTGATGGAAGTCGGACCGTCGGTCTTCTTCTCGCTCCTCGTGATCGCCGTGGCGTTTCTTCCCGTGTTCACGCTCATCGACCAGGAGGGACGGCTCTTCAAGCCGCTCGCCTACTCGAAGACGCTCGCGATGGCGCTCGCGGCCATCCTCGCCATCACCCTCGATCCGGCGATCCGGATGATGTTCGCGCGGATGGACTATTTCACCTTCCGGCCGAAGTGGCTCGCGTGGATCGTCAACCAGGCGACGGTCGGCAAGTACTACCCGGAAGAGAAGCACCCGATCAGCAAGCTGATCCACCGCATCTACGAGCCGCCTTGCCGGGCCGTGCTCCGCCATCCGAAGACGACGATCGCGATCGCGCTGCTCGCGATGGCGAGCACGGTGCCGGTGGCTCTGAAGCTCGGATCGGAGTTCATGCCGGCGCTCTACGAAGGCTCGATTCTCTACATGCCGACGACGCTGCCCGGCATCTCCGTGACCGAGGCCGAGCGGCTCCTCCAGACGCAGGACAGAATCCTGCGCTCCTTCCCCGAGGTCGAGCGGGTGTTCGGAAAGGCCGGACGAGCCGAGACCTCGACGGACCCGGCGCCGTTCTCGATGATGGAGACGACCGTCATCCTGAAGCCGGAGTCCGAATGGCGGCCGAGGGAGAGGTGGTACTCGTCGTGGGCGCCTGGATGGG
>JAEUQS010000550.1 GCA_016789625.1 Acidobacteriota bacterium
GCGCGACGAGGGCGAGGGAGGCGAACGGCAACGCCCGCGCCGCGAGGCTTCGCGCGTTCCGCGACCTCACCCATCCCGCGAGGACGGCCACGCCGAAGCCCGCGAGGAGCATCAGGGCGTGAGGCTTGGTGAAGTACGCGACCGCGAGGACGGCAGCGGCGAGCGCCCCTTCGCGGGCCCGGCCGTCCCGGAGCGTCCGGTAGAGCAGCCAGAACGCGAGCGTCGCGAGAGGCAGGAACGCGTTCTCGGCCATCAGCACCGACGTGAGGACGCCCGTGGGGAGCAGGGCCGACAGCAGCGCGACGAGCAGCGCGGGCCGCTCGTCCAGGAGCTCGCGCGCGAGGAGGTACGCGAAGAAGACCACCGTGGCCTGCATCAGGGAGTTCAGCGCCTGGATCGCGACGAACGCCGCGATCGATGAGTCGAGCGAGAACGCCGGAGAGAGGAGCAGCGGGTACGTGTAGACGGGATGGTCGAGCGCGCGGCCGTAGAGCGTGAGCGGCGCGCCCTCGTGGAACGCCCGCGCGAAGCTCCAGTACACGAGCTCGTCGATGAAGAACTGCGGCTGCTTCACCGCGAAGAGGCCGGCGAGGAAGCGGGCGGCGGCCGTGCCCAGGAACAGGGCCGCGAGCTTCACGCGGATGGGGAGAGAGTCGCGAGATCGCCCCAGATGCGCGCCGCGACCCGCTCCCATTCCCGCTCCGCCGAGAACGTGCGCACCCGCGCGAGGATCGCGTCGCGGGCGGCGGGGTCGCGGAGGAGCCGCTCGATGCTGAGCGCGAGGCTCTCGGGCTCGATCGACGGCGCCACGGCCGCCACGCCCTCGAGCTCCTGGAAGATCTCCGAGGCGCTCACGAGGATCGGACGGCGTGCCGCGAGCGCGAGGCGCACGGCCGCGCTCGAGGATTCCTTCGACGGGCCGTAGGGAAACGCGATGAGGTCGCAGGCCTGGAGCAGGTAGCCCGCGCCCTCGAGCGGCTGGTGGTCGAACGAGGCGTGGATGCGCGCCCTGTAGGGCGACGCCGCGATGCGCCGCTCACAGAGAGCGCGGTGCGCGCGCGAGTCCTCGCTCGGGTACTCGGCCGAAAGGAGCAGCAGCTCGGCCTCGGGAACCCGCGGGGCCAGGAACTCGAACGCCTCGAGGAGCTCCAGCGCGCCCTTGTGCGGACGCAGATAGCCGAAGTGGCCCGTGAGGAGCGCCGTGGGCGAGAGCCCGAGCTTCGCGCGCACGCTGGCCGTGGACCGTTCGGGGAGCCGCGGGATGCCCTGCGGAAAGACCCTCACGGGGCGCTTCACGCCGCGCTCTTCGAGCCAGCGCGCGTCGGCCTCGCGGTGCACGACGATGCGGGCGGCGCCCTCGTCGAGCTTCTTCGCGACCTCGGGCGAAAGCGAGAGGCCGCGCGCCGCGTGGAGCGTGAACGCGACGGGGACGCCGCGCGCGCGCCCGAGGTCCACGAGCCGCACCATGGCGGCCTCGTCGTAGAACGCGGGGTTGTGCTGCGCGAGGAGGAGGTCTGCCGCGTCCATCGAGAGGCTGCTCTCGAGCCGCGCGAGATCCCACAGCCCGATCTCCCAGTTGTTCGAGACGCGCGGGCCGTCGGGAGCGCCGCTGCCGCGGGCCTCGGCATAGACTTTCCATTCCACTCCGCGGGGGAGCGCGTGCGCGAGGAACGACGTGTAGTCGGCGATCCCGCAGGCCGTGGCCCACGAGGAGAGCAGAGCGAGGCGCGGACGGCGCGGACCCGTGCCGAGACCGGCGCGGCCCGGGAAGAGCTTCGCGAGGTGGGCTCCCGCGCTCTCCCCGATGAGCTTCCAGTCGAACACGCCCACGGCCAGCGCCCGCGCGGCGGCGCTCATGCTCGCGCGCTCCTCGCCGTTCTCGAGGAGCCGCGAGACGACCTCGGTGAAGCGCTCGAGCGGCTCCACGTGGTACGCGGTTCCCGCGCCGGCTCCCAGCCCCCGGGCGCCGACCTCGCTGGACACGGTGGGCAGGCCCGCGGCGAAGTAGTCGAGCATCTTGATGTTCGTGCCCGAGCCGCGCGTCATGGGGTTGAGCGCGAGGTCGGCCGCCCGGTATGCCGCGTTGCGCGTCGCGTCGTCCACGGGGCCGAGCGCCTTCACGTTGGGCCCGATCTCCGCGGGCGGGACGTCCAGCGAGCAGCCGCCCACGAGGAGGAACGTGACGCTCGGGAGCTTCGGCGCGAGCTCGCGGCAGACGAAGCGGGCCGCGTCGACGTTGGGGCCGTAGCGGCTGCCCACGAAGACGGCGACGGAGGTGGAAGGGGAGAGCCCGAACGTGGATCGGGCCGCCTGCCGCTCCTCCGCGGAGGGGGGACGGATGCCCTTCGCGTCGACGCCGTTCGGGACGATCTGGATCTTCGAGCGCGGCACGCCGTAATCGGCCTCGAAGAGCGTGGCGTCTTCGGGCGAGCACGCGAGGATGAGATCGGCGCGGGTGCACAGCTCGCGCTCGAGCGCCTCGACCTGCTCGGCCGTGCGGAGTCCGAGGCCGTGCGCCGGGAGCAGCGTGCGGCGGAGCCGCCCTTCCACGTTGTGCGCGTCGTAGACGAGCGGACGGTGCCGTGCCGCGGGAAGGCCCGACACGAGCGGGTAGACCCAGGGGTGGCTCACGACGATCGCGTCGGCCAGCTCGGCCTCGACGCGGATGCGGTCGCGCAGCGCGGGCGACAGCGCGCCGAGCAGAGGGAACGTCACGTCGATCGAGAGCGCGGGCTCCTGCTGGGCGAGCGCCTCGTGCGCGCGGAAGTGCTCCTCGCTCTGCGGCACGGTGATCTCGAGGAGCCGGCCTTCGTGCAGCACGCCTCGGTACGCGGGCCCGCGCCAGTCGTACGTGCCGACGTACACCGGGTCGAGGTCTTCGGGGAGGTGCGCGAAGACGCCCCAGAGGCGGAGCCGTCCGCCGCCCACGGGCGGGTCGATGGGCTGGTTGTCCACCACGAGGACGCGCGGCCTGGATCGGGCCGGGGCTTCGGCCTTCGCGGCTCCGAGGAGCTCGGCGACGACGCCGGGCCAGGCGATGCGGCGCGCGGCGGCGAGGCCTTCCTGACCGTAGCGGCGGGCGAGGTCCCGGTCTCCGGCGAAGAGGTCGTACGCGGCCGCGAACGACTCGGGTGCGGGCGGCAGCACGAGGCCTGTCTTCTGGTGCGTCACGATGCGGGCGGGCTCGCCCGCATCGCTTGCCGTGATCACGGGCTTCCCCGACAGCATCGCCTCCACCGCGACGTAGCCGAAGTCCTCGCGGGTGGGCGCGAAGGGAACGGCGAGGGCCCGCGCGTAGAGGTCGACGAGCTCGTCCCGGCTCACCGCGCCGGCGAAGCGGATGCGGGGGTCGTCCGCGCACAGGGCGCGCAGCGCGGCCTCCTCCTCGCCCGTGCCCGCCACCACGAACGGCACCTTCGAGGCCGAGAGCTTGAAGCCTTCGAGCGCGAGCCGCGTTCTCTTCCAGGGGTGCAGCCGGCCCACGTGGAGGAAGTGCTCGAACGGGCCCTCGTGGAAGAGATGGGCGTCGGGCAGGGCCGGATGCAGGGCCTTCGAGCGGAAGCCGAGCGTGTCGAAGAGGCGTTTCGAAACCTCTTCGCCGATCGTGAAGCGGCGATGCTCCGGAATGGCCGCGAAGGCCGCGGCGTCCCGCTCGCGAATCGCGTCGCGCTGGGCCCGGCTTCCGGCCGAGCCGTCGGTCCAGCCGTCGAACATGTCGTAGAAGACGCGGATCGTGTGCACGAGATACGAAACGTGCCGGGGATGGCGGACCGCGAACGTGGGGGCCTTGGTGGAGATGACGACGTCGTAGGCCGAGACGTCGAGGCTCTCGGCCGCCTGGTACCCGGCCAGGATCCCCGCGAAGGTCGACTCGTCGACCGCGAGGGGCAGCGTGGAAACGTCGTGCCCGCCGAAGCGGAGAGCCCGCGCGAGGCCTTCGTAAAGGGCCTCCGCGCCGCCCGTGGCGCTCGGGTGCCGCACGGTGACGAGGGCGATCTTCAGCGGCGTGAGGAGAGCGAGCGGATGGTGGCCGTGATCGAGAGGTGCTGCGGCGCGGAAACCGGCGCGACGGACGTCGGCGCAGCCGGCTTCTCAGGAGCGGTCGCGGCCGTCGAGACGTTCCGGGCCGGGCCCCTGGCGACGAGGGCCTCCAGCTCGGCGAGCTTCTTCTCCTGGGCGAGGAGCCGCATCTCGAGCGCCGAGATCTCGGCCTCCACGAGCGAGGTCCGCGACGCGACCGATTCCAGATCCCCCGCGAACCGGGACGCCGCGACCTCGCGCCGCTCGTCGAGGAGGGCCAGGTACGTGGCCATCCGGGCGTCGGCGCGGCGCGCGTGCTCGTCCATCTCCACGAGGAGCGCCCGCAGGCGTCCGTCCCACGCGTTGAGGACGCGCACCAC
>JAEUQS010000136.1 GCA_016789625.1 Acidobacteriota bacterium
TGAAGTCGCCGGGAGGAATGAGGCCGCGCGTGGGGTGCTGCCAGCGCACGAGCGCCTCGACGCCGTCGATCTCACCGGTTCCGAGATCGAGGAGAGGCTGGTAATGGACGACCAGCTCCGCCCGCTCGAGCGCGCGGTGGAGGCTCGATTCCAGCCCGATGCGCTCCGTGGCCCGCGCGTTCATGGCCGGCGTGTAGAACTGATAGCCGCAGCCGCCGAGCTGCTTGGCCCGGTACATGGCGACGTCGGCGTGCTTCACGAGGGCCTCGCCCGTCGAGCCGTCGAGCGGATGGATGCTCACGCCCATGCTCATCGTGACGAAGAGGTCGTGGTCGCCCACGGTGAACGGCTGGCGGAACCTGTCGAAGATCTTCTGGACGACCTGCGAGACGTCTTCGAGGGAGCCGAGCCGCGGGAGCAGCACGAGAAACTCGTCGCCGCCCAGCCTGGCGACCGTGTCGGAGGCGTACACGCTGTTCCGGAGGCGCTCGGCGGCCTGGCCGAGAAGGAGGTCCCCCGTGCCGTGCCCGAGCGTGTCGTTGACGACCTTGAAGCGGTCGAAGTCGATGAGGAGGACCGCGACGGCGTGCCCCGTGAACCGGGCCTGCGAGAGGGCCTGCTCGAGCCTGTCGTTGAACGTGTGAATGTTCGGAAGGCCCGTGAGGGAATCGGTGCGGGAGAGGTGGAGGAGCCGGCGCTCGAGCGCGAGGCCTTCGCGCCGCCGTTCCTCGGCGAGGGCCAGGAGCGAGGCCCGGAGCCGCTCGGCGAGGCGCACCCCGTGCTCGGCGGAGCGGCGGAGACGCGCCGTTTCGGGCACCGCCTGGAGCTGCTGGGCGTCGCTGGCGAGGCCGGAAGCGAGGCCGGCCAGACGGTCGGCCGCCGAGACGGCCTGCTCGAACAGATCTTCGACGAGCGAGTCCTCGGCCGTGTGCTCCGGCGCGCCGCCGGGAACCAGCTCGGCGTTCACGCGCGAACGCTCCCGGCCGCGATCGCGGCGAGAAGGGCCGGCAGCTCGTCGAGGCCCGAGGTCTTGGAGAGAAACGCGTCCGCGCCGGCGGCCAGGCAGGCCCGCCTCACGTGGGGTGTGTCGAACGCGGTGAGGATGGCGACGAAAGCGCCGGCGTTGCGGGCGCGAATCTCGTGCAGGAGGTCGAGGCCGCTCCCGTCGGGAAGGCGCAGATCGAGGAGGGCGACGTCGGGCTCGAGCGTGCGGAGCACCGCGCGGGCCTCGGTGACGCTCGTGGCGACGCCGAGGAGCTGAAGGCCGGCCGTCTCGACGACCAGTGGCAGGAGGCGCTCCCTCACGTCGGCCGCGTCCTCGAGGACGAGGACCTTGAGGCCGGGAGCGGGAGGGGCCGGAACGGGGTCGTGCGTCACAGGGATACCTTAGGTGGAGCGCGCGTCCCGCGGCATCGTCGCGACTACGATTCTCGTGTCGTCTTTCCTACGACAGAAGGGTCACGTATCCTCCTCGTTCAGGCCGTGGAGCTTCACGTACTTCGTCAGCTCGGCGTTCGTCGAGAGCCCCATCTTCTCGAGGAGGCGCGTGCGGTACGTGCTCACGGTCTGCACGCTCACCGAGAGCTCCTCGCCGATGGCCGTGAGCGAAAGGCCCGACGCGATGAGCCGGAGCACCTGGAACTCGCGGTCCGAGAGCGTCTCGTGCGGCTCGCGGGTGGTGTCGCTTCCCAGCTCGGCGGCGAGCAGCTCGGCCACGGACGCGCTGACCCAGCGGCCCCCGCGGAGCACCTTGCGCACGGCGTCCACGAGCTCCGCGGGGGCGGACTGCTTGGTGAGGTAACCGGCGGCCCCTGCCTTCAATGCCCGCACCGCGAACTGGTTCGCGGGGTACATGCTGAGGATGAGGACGGGGAGCTTGGGGCGGGCGGCCTTCACGTCCTTGAGCGCGTCGAGGCCGCTGCGGCCCGGCAGCGAGAGATCCAGCACGAGGAGATCCCATTCGCCGGAGCGGGCCGCCTGCACGGCCTCGGCCGCGGTGCCGGCCTCGCCGAACCGCGCCTCGGGAAACGCTTCCTGGAGCAGCTCGCGAAGCCCGTGCCGCACGATGGCGTGGTCGTCGGCGAGGAGAATCGCCGTCACGGACGGGACCCGCAGGGCACCGAGACGACGGCCACCGTGCCCCGGTTGGCCTCGCCGTGGATCTCGGCGGTTCCGCCCAGAAGGAACGCCCGCTCTCTCAGCCCCATGAGCCCGAGCGACCGGGGCGCCCCGACCTCCGCGGCGAGGATGCCGCGCCCGTCGTCGGCCACGGTCACGGTGAGCCGGTCGTCCTCGAGGCGGAGCGAGACCTCCACGGTCGAGGCCCCCGCGTGCCGGGCAACGTTGGTGAGGAGCTCCTGCACGATCCGGAAGACGCCGGTCTCGATGGCGTCCCCGAGGCGGAGGTCCCCGAGGGAGCCCGTGAGCCGCGTGGCGATGCCCGAGCGCTCACCGAGGTCGGTGAGCTGAGCCTCGATGGCGGCCTCGAGGCCGAGCTGGTCGAGGGCCGCGGGGCGGAGACCCTCGGAGATGCGCTGGACGGTGCGGACCGTGCGGTCGGTGAGCTCGGCCATGCCGTCGGCTCGGGCCAGGATCGCGGCGGTGTCCGCGGAGTCCGCGGCGCCGAGCTTCGCGACCCTTGCTCGTACCCACGACACGTCCATGCGGAGCGCGGTGAGGAGCTGGCCCAGCTCGTCGTGGATCTCCCGCGCGATGCGCACGGCCTCTTCCTCACGAACCGTCTGGAGACGCGCCGAGAGCGCCCGCAGCCTCTCGTTCGTGGCCTTCAGCTCGTGCCGGGCGTCCCGCTCCCTCGCGAGGAGCAGCTCGCGCTCCTGGACGCGGAGCCTCTCTTCGGTCACGTCGGCGGTGACGCCCAGGAGCCGCAGCGGCCGGCCGTCGGGGGCGCGCTGGAAGCGGCCGTGCACGGCCAGCCAGCGAACCTGGCCGTCGGGCCGCACGATGCGGAACGAGGGCGCGTAGGGAGCGCCTTCGAGCGCGGCCCCGATCGAGGCGCGGAGGAGCGCGACGTCCTCGGGATGGATGAGGCGCTCGAACGTC
>JAEUQS010000147.1 GCA_016789625.1 Acidobacteriota bacterium
CGATCGAGCTGACGGGTCCAGACGGCGTCAAGGCGACGCTCGGTAGCGTGCCCACGGATCCGGTCGGCCTGACCGACTCCGACGCGAATGCGAAACGCGGCCAGGCCCTGCAGCGCGCGATCGCCGCCGAGGACCAGCGCCTCGCAAAGGCACGACTGAAGGTCACCGCTCCGTGGCGTGTCTCGGGGCTGCCCGATGGGACGCTCCTTCGCGAGATCGTCGCGACGTCGGCCGACGAGAGCTCCTTCCAGGCGAGCGCGATCGTTTCCGGCCGCACCGGGCTGGTCGTGCTCTCCGTTTCCGGTCCGAAAGCGGCGCTCCGGAGGTACCACGAGGCGAGGGCCGCACTCGCCGCCATCTCCTGGAAGTAGGGCGCGGATTCGACGTCCGGGATCAGCGATCGCGACTACGTTCCAGACCGAGTTCTTCGTGACAGAAGACGACGGGTACTCGCATTGCTTTGGAATCGCTACCGACAAGGTCGGACAGTCACTCGACGGGGGATTCGCCTGAACACACTCACCAGACGATTCGTCATCGTTGCCCTGGCCCTTTCACTGGAGGGAGCGCTGCAAGCGAAAGGTCCTTCGCCTCCGATGAAGCGCGTGGCGCTTCGGGTCAGCAGGCAGGCGGAGTGGCTTGCGGTGTCCAAGCTCTGTCCCACCGAGGTGATCCCGAAGCGAAGATCTCCCGATGCCTTCGGAGACAACGAGTGCCGGCCCACCTTCGACGGCTGCCTGACCAAGTGCGAGGGCGGTGACGGCAACTCCTGCTACTGGCTCGCGTACGAGGCTCAGCAGGAGGGCCTCGGCACCGAGACCTACTCCCCGTTATACCAGCGGGCCTGCAGTCTCGGCGTGATCTCGGGCTGCACGAACCGCGCAGCGGAGATCCGGAGCAGCAAGCCGAACGATCCCGAGGCCCAGAAGTGCACCGCCCAGACCTTCCGGCTCGCGTGCGACCTCGACGACCCGTGGGCCTGCACGATGTTCGCGCTTCAGCTCGGTCGCGGCGAGGGCGTCGCGCGAGACGACGCGCTCGCCCTGAGGGTGCTCCAGAAATCCTGCGTCTACGGGAACGACGACCCCGCATGCCAACGGGCAAACGAGCTCAAGGCGCAGCTTCTGCGGAGGCAGGGCGTGTCGCCGAAGCCATGAAGCTCGGCCAGACGTCACGTATAGTGCCGGACCGAATGATGGACATCGGACACGTTCGCGAGCTCGTGCGGTATCCCGTCAAGTCGATGGCCGGTATCCCGGCAGACTCCGCGTTTCTCGGGTTGCACGGTCTCGGGGGGGACCGGCGCTTCGCGTTCCGGCGTCTGGGAGACGACAGCGGCTTCCCGTGGCTCCAGGCGAGCCGCCTCCCAGAGCTCCTTCTGTATCACCCCTTCGGGTTCGACGAGAGCGTTGCCGAGCCGCTCCCGACCCACGTCCGCACGCCGGCCGGGGCGGAGCTGGCGCTCCGCGGCGCCGAGCTCCGGGACGAGGTCGCAGGCCGCTTCGGCAGCCCCGTCGAGCTGATGAAGATCCGGCACGGAATCTTCGATGACGCGTCCGTATCGGTCATCAGCCTGGCCACCCTGTCCGGCATCGGTCGCGAGGCGGGCCTGGATCTCGATCGCAGACGCTTCCGGGCCAACATCCTGCTCGAGACATCGGGCCTCGAGCCGTTTCTCGAGGATGCCTGGGTCGGAGGGACGCTCCTGTTCGGAAACGAGAGCGCGGGTCCGGCCGTGAGCGTGACCCAGCGCGACCTGCGCTGCGTGATGGTCAATCTGGACCCCGACACGGCCCAAAAGGACCCGCGGGTCATGAAGACCATCGTCCGCCTGACCGGCAACAACGCCGGCGTGTATGGAACAGTCATCCGCACGGGCACCCTCCGCGTGGGCGACACCGTTCGCTTCGTAGCGGGCCCGTAGGGCTGAGCCCCGCGATCGCTCTTCGGGGTCGTCACGCCCCTCTTTTTGCACGAGTTTGGCTTCCCGGACCGTGCGATGGGGCTACGCTCACCGGCGATCAGGAGGGATTCGTCATGCGTTTCCGCACCCATCACCTTCTTCTTCTGCTGCTTCCCTGTCTCGACGCCTGGGGGCAGCAGACGGGCCTCTCTTCCAATCCCGCACGAGTGATCCACGTTTCCGGCGCGGCGGACGTGAAGGTCAAGCCCGACACCGTCACCCTCACGCTCGGCGTCGATACGAGGCGGCCGACCCTCGAGGAGGCCAAGCGGGAGAACGACTCCCGCCTCGAAGCCGTCGTCGAGTTCCTGAGGTCCCAGGGGATTCCTTCGTCGAGCATCCAGACCGACTACGTCGGGATCCATCCCAGCTACGACTGGAACGCCACGACGGTCGTCCGGCACTTCTCCGTTCAGAGGACCCTGATCGTCGTGCTGAGGGATCCGGCCCAGTTCGACGAGGTCCTCAGTGGCGCCGTGTCCCGCGGGATCACCACGGTCCAGGGCGCATCGTTCCGGACCCGTGAGCTGAAGCGGCACCGCGAAACGGCCCGGGAGCTGGCGGTGAAGGCAGCGCTCGAGAAGGCCGACAAGCTCTCCGCGCTGGTCGGGGCCAAACGCGGAAAGGTCACCTCGATGCAGGAAAGCACCGGAGGTGGATGGTCTTCGTGGTCTCCCGGCTACTGGGGAGGCCGCTCCAACTACGGGGGAGGCTCTCAGGTCTCCTACACGCCGCCCTCCTCGGCGTCGTCCGATGATTCCCCGCAGACTCTGGCACTGGGCGAGATCGTCGTCACCGCCTCGGTCAACATGACCTTCGAGCTGGAATAGCGGCACCCGCGGACCGTGGTACCTTCGTTCGGGCAATGGGAGGGAACGTGAAGCATCTCGGAATCCTCGCCCACAGCACGGAAGGCGCCGCGCTGTGCTTTCTGGCCTTCTGTGGGGAAGGCTTCCGCGAGATGGGCGCGCACGAGCACCCCGACGTCACGCTGGACTGCATCTCGATGGCCCGGAGCATGCCGGCCTGGGACAGCGGCGACCACGATTCGATCCGGGCGACGCTGGCCGTCAGCATCGAGCGGCTCGCGCGGGCGGGCGCCGACTTCTTCGTCTGCCCCGACAACACGGCTCACCTGGCACTCGAAAGGCCCGGTGACGCTTTCGCTCTGCCAGGCCTCCACATTGCCGAGGTCGTCGCCGAGAGGGCCGCCCGGGACGGCCGGAAGCGCGTGGGAATTCTCGGCACCCGCTACACCATGGACAGCACGCTCTATCCCGCGGCCCTCGCGCGCCACGGCATTGCCGTCGAGGTCCCGGCGCCAGCCGACCGAAGCCTCGTCAACGAGGTCATCTTCGGCGAGCTCGTGAACGGCGTGTTCCTGGAGAGCTCCCGCCGTGAGTACCTGCGCATCGTCGACGAGCTGGCCGCGCGCGGCTGCGACGCCGTGGCCCTCGTGTGCACGGAGATCCCGCTCCTGGTGACGCCCGACCGCACGCCCGTTCCGCTGCTCGACTCGACGCGGCTCCTCGCGCGCGCGGCCTTCGAGGTCGCCGCCGGGCAGAGGGCGGTTCCCAACTGGCGAGGCGGACCCGGCTGACGCCGCCTCGCTATGATCGGCATCGGGAGGTCCATGATGAACATGAGACACCTGAAAAGCCTGATCGTCGCAGCCACCCTCCTCCTCGTTACCGCAGGCTCCTGCCTCGCGGATGAAAAGGCCTCTGTCGAAAAGGCCCAGACCGCCGCTGCCAGCTGGCTCGCGCTCACGGATGCCACCAAGTACGGGCCCAGCTGGGACGAGGCGGCCTCGCTCTTCAAGGCCGCGGTCACCAAGGCGAACTGGGAGAGCGCGCTCGAGGGAGTGCGTGCGCCTCTCGGCGCCGTCAAGTCGCGCAAGCTGAAGACGGCGAGCTTCACGCGCACGCTCCCCGGCGCGCCCGACGGCGAGTACGTCGTCATCCAGTTCGATACTCAGTTCGAGGGCAAGGCCGCCGCCGTCGAGACCATCACGCCCATGCGCGAGAAGGACGGCTCCTGGCGCGTCAGCGGCTACTTCATCAAGTAGCAGAGGCGTTCAGTCGGACGCGGGATCCACGGACGACAGGGACGACACGATCGCCGAGCGGGCCGCCTCGAGGTTCGGGTTCGTGATCGCGACGAACCGCATCCTCAGGACGTTGCCGCTCACACGCAGCGTGATCGAGCGCTCGCTTCTCGAAAGGACGGCCTCGACGCGGCCGTCCTCGAGGTCGACCGTCGCACGCTCGTCGAAGCCCTGTCCCTGAACGAGCAGCACGAGGCCTCCCGAGCGCCGTATGATGTGCGCCGAGGAGATGGTGGGAGCCGTCTGCTCGACCTGGTGGACACCGGAGTCCGTGCCCACGAACAGTGTCGTGCCCCGCACCGCGATCGACGAGACCCTGGCGTCAGCAGAGAGGCCTTCGAGCGGCCACCAGGTCGCGCCGGAGTCGACGGTCTTGAAAAGGCCCCGGCTCGTCGCTGCGTAGCCGATGCCCGGCCGGGCTTCGTCCGCGGCGAGGGCGGTGGCGGGCCCCTCGGCGCCCCGCGCGGGGATCCACCCCGCGGGCGTCAGACGAAGCAGTCCCTTCTCCCGATCAGCGACGACGAAGACCCTGCCTGTCCGCGAGAACGAGACCATTCCGGTGATGTCGGACCCGTCGCCGATCGTGCCCAGGGATTCGAGCTGCGAGCTGCAGCGTAGAGTCACGAACATCGCGCCCGTCGTAGACACCATGAGGATGCGATCGCCCATCGGTCCCGGGATTCGAGCAACCCGCGCGATCGGCGGCCTTACGGGAGGAGAGCTCCCCTGGATCGAGAACGACACACCCCCGTCTGTGGAGCGCCCCCAACCGAAGGGCGAGACAGCGAAGATCGTGTCGGGCTCTCCCCGGCAGAATGTGAACTGCGAGGGAATGAACGAGATGCGCTGCCAGATCCTGCCATCCCAACGCAGGAGCGCAGGCCCCGCATGCGGTGAGCCGTCGAGCCCTTCCTCGAGCGAGGTCCAGGAATAGGCGGGAGACGGCTCGAGCTCGCCTCTCTCGAACGTCCACCTCCCGCCCGAAAGTCTCGAGATGCCCTGAGGTCCGGCGGCCCACAGAGCGCCGGAGGCGGTGGGAAGGACCCGATCGACTCTCTGCGCGGGCAGACCCTCGAGATCGGGGAGGAAACCACGGCCTGCGGCGTCCGATCGAAACACGCCGTCCTGGCCGCTCACGAGCCACGTACCGCCCGCTCCCTCTGAAGCGATCGGCACAGACGGCGCCGGGCCGGCATCCAGAACCGGAATCCAGCGATCGCCGTCGAGAGCCGAGACACCGCCCTGAGCGTCCACAGAGAGCAGCCGAGAACGGCCCTCTGCGGAGCACCCGGCCACCAGCGCCCGGACCGGCGGTCCGGCCGGGAGCGCGATTCCGGAGTCCGTCCACGTCGCGCCTTCGTCCGTGGAGCGCAGCACGCGCTCGCCCCTCCGGCCGAGAAGGCTCGCGCCACAAGCACTGTGGACGTCGCGGACGCTCCGGGCCCCGTTGCGCGCGACTCGGCGTGCATCCCGAACGACCCAGGCGCGATCCTCCGCCTCGATGGTCAGGAGCCCCTCGACAGATAGGCGACGGACTCGATGGATGGAATCGAGGAGCAGTCGAACGGGCTCCTCGCCGTCGACCGCCAGGTAGAGACCCTCCCAGCCACCCACCAGCACAGACCGCGCGTCGCGGTCCAGCACGATCAGACTGGCGGCCTCGACGGTGGGCCCGGCCACCCGGATCCGCTCCTCCCGTTCGACCCAGCCGGTGGACTCGTCCCAGCGGGCGACGCGGCCCTGTTCCGTCTGTACGAACAGGGTGCCGTCGGGCCAGAGGTCCACCCGCTGAACGCGCTCCCCGGCCGGCCGCTCGAGCAGCTTCCAGCCCGAGCCGCGGGACAGAGCCACGCTGCCCAGCACGAGAACGGCGTCCCCGGCCGCGGAGTGGAAGACGGCGCTGGCCCTCGCACCCGGCGGGCCCAGGGGCGTGACCTTCGTCTGTGCGAGAGCGACCGGCGAAAGCGTCAGGCAGACCGAGAGCGCCAGCGCGGCCTTCATTTGAAGTATCCCGAGACGTCGAGCACCACGTGGGCCGAGCCGGGGGCCCTGAGGCAGACCGAGACCTGGCCGCGCGATGCGGGAACCAACCCGAGAATCGTCGACGAGGCCCGCGTGCTGCCGGCGGAGAACGAAGTCGATCGGGCCACCGCCAGATCGAGACCCGCGGGGAGGACCTCGACGTACCCTTGCTGACTCGGGTTCACCACGGTGACGTTCAGCACGACCCCCACCGCGTCGGCTGGAATGCCGCACCGTCCCGTGACCGGAAACTCCCGGGTCGAATCGGCGATCATCGGAGAGCCGCTGCCATCGATCGCGCGGGTATCGGCAGCGCGGCAGGGCTCGACCGTATAGAAGAGACGCGCCTCCTCGACGAGGTCTGCCCGCCACAGCTCCTCGCCGTGCCCGGAGTCCCACCCGGCGAAGAGGAGCATCGACCCGACTCTCACCAGATGGACCGTCGAAGGTCCCTGCAGACGGACGTCCGCCGGTCCGAGGAACCGGGTTCCCTCCGGAGTCCCGTCACTGTACCCGATGGCTTCCCACGTCGCGAAGGCGAGCCCCCCCGGAACCGCCTGAAGTCCCACCGTGCTCTGGGGAAACGTGCGTAGCACGCGCGTGCCGGCCTCGGTACCGTCGCTGCCCCAGAGTGCAGCGGCGTTCTCGCCAAGCCCGTAGAAGACGAAATACACCGTTCCGCCGCTGACGACGGGGCTCGCGGTCAGCTCGGTCGCGACATAGCCTTCGGGCAGCGTCTTCACGGTCCACGTTCCAGCGGCCGTCCCGTCCGTTCGCCAGAGGAAGCGCTCATCGAAAGAGGGAGTGCGCAGGAAGAAGTACAGAATGTCGCCGATCTGGCCGGCCACGGCCGTCAGCACCAGCCCGCCCAAGGGCACGAGGTGCGTGCCGCCGTCGGTCCCGTCGGTCACCCAGAGCTCACTCCCGGAGATGCCGCTCCTGAAGAAGGCGCGAGTCGGTCCGGCGAAGAACGTCGAGTCGGAACCGTCGAGCGGCCCCGGAACGACGTCCTTCAGGAGGTGTGTTCCCGCCGGCGTTCCGTCGCTGATCCAGGGCTCGAAGCCGGTTTGGGAGGTATGGGCGCTGAACAGGATGCCGCCTTGAAACGCCACCGGCCGATCCAGGCTCACAGGGACCTCGCTCACGTGCTGGCTTCCCCCAGGCATGCCGTCGCTTCGCCAAAGGTCGTAACGAGCGGGGAGCGCGCTGGGCGAGAGAAAGTACAGCGTTCCGCCAGACGGCACGATCCAGACGCACGGCTCCGTGGCGATCCTGACCGTCGAGCTTCCCGAGCCCTCCATTCGAAAAACGCCCGCGTTTCCACAGAAGTAGCCCACGTCGCCCACCGCAACCGTGTGTCCGGAGGAGGGAGCCGGATCCGGCCCTGGGAGCACGACCTGACGGGTTCCCGACTCGGTACCGTCGCTCGACCAGACGCCCTGCCTCATGAAATAGGCGTGGGTCGCGCCGGCCGCCATTCCCGAGAAACCTCCGCCCAGCGTCGACTTTTCGATATCGAGAAGCAGCCCGGTGCCCGCAGGCGTGCCGTCCGTTGCCCAGAGCTCGGTTCCGAACCGATCGGTGTAGTACGGGAAGAAGATCCTGCCGGAGAGCGGGAGCGCGTCCCGGGTCTGCAGGTTTCCTTCCGGATCGGGGTGCACGTCGACGGTACCGCCAGCGGTCCCGTCGCTCACCCAGAGCGTGCGGCGCGAAGGCGAGGTGAAGGTCTCCCCGCCGAGGAGGAGCCTCTGTCCCGCAGCGACCACCTCCGTGGCCCCGAGGTTTTCGAGGACCATGCGTGTACCCGCAGGCGTGCCATCGGTCTCCCAGAGGTCCCACTCGCTCACGAAGTAGGCCTTCGAGCCGAGCGTCGCGAACGATTGGACGTCCGACGACTGTGCTCCCGCCCCTAGATCGGCCAGCCGCTTCGTGCCGGCCTCGGTGCCGTCGGAGACCCATGGCTCCTTTCCCGCGGCGTCCTGCCCCATGAAGAGGAGCTTGTCTCCACAGACCCCGAGGACGGAATCCTGAGGGAGCTCCGGCGGCCCGAGGAGACGGACGGTTCCAGCCTTCGTCCCGTCCGAGACCCACAGAGCCACCTCGCTCGGAAACATCGTGATGAAGAAGAGGCGGGGGCCCACGGCCTGAGCGGCTCGCACAGTCAGAGTCCCCAGGAAGACCGGTGGCTCGGGCCCTCCGTTCGAAGAGAAGAGCCCCGTCAATCCCGAGTCGGTTCCCTCGAAGTAGATTCGATCGGAGGTCGCATGGAGATAGAAGCCTCCGGACCGGTTCGTGAGCTGCCGGAACAGGGAGGTCCCGGCCGGCGTTCCGTCGGTCCTCCAGATCTGAGGAAGGGAGAAGCCCAGGTCGAAGTAGACGAAGCCTCCGAGCTTCGCGAGGGTTGCGTAGCTCCCCTGGCCCGGCTCCTTCAGCACCATCGTCCCTTCGACCGTGCCATCGGTGCGAACGAGCCCCCGGTTCCCGGCGAAGAGGAGCGTGTTTCCGAGCGTGGCGGCAAAGGCCTTCCGATCCCCGTTGGGCGTGTCGTTGCTGATCGGAAACGTTCCCGACACCGTTCCGTCCGAGCGATAGAGAGCATGGCTGGCCTCGAAGAAGACGAGGCTCGGGGTCGCTCCGGCCAGCTCGACGGCGGCGCCCTGTGTCGCGTCGTCGATGTCCTTGACCAGGTGCGGAGGCAGGGCCACAGACGGAACGGACTGGAGGACCGATGCCAGCAGAGGGGCAGCGAGAAGGAATCGAGAGCCTCGAAGGAAAGTCATGGAGACCTCCTGGTCTTGCCGACCCCGCTCGTCGAATCGTTACGGGAGAACGTCGACCGGGCGGGGCTCGAGGCGCGATTGTACGCTACGCGGCCCTCGAGCCGGCGTCACGTAACCTGGGGCTCACTTCCGCGCCGGGCACTCCCAGAGATCCATGGCCACACGAGCTCGATCCGCGGGGTCGAACTTCACGGGCACCACGCGCCCCGGCTGAACGGCGGGAATATCGAGCCGCGAGACGAGACCCTTCGTCCGCGCCTCGTAGATCTCGCCGCCCGTCGTCGTCACTTCCAGGACGAACTCCACCACGGGGTCGTCGTTGATCGTCGTGCCGGTATCGACGAGCTTCACGATGCGCCCGGAGGCCGGCGTACCGATCGCCAGGATCGCGCAGGCCTCTTTGCGGCCGCTGAACCCGTCCACCAGCGAGCCGCAGCCCTGCGTTCCGAGGAGGGCGGCGAAGGCCAGGAGCGCACCGGAGCGAGGGATCGCCATACACGAACGATATCAAGGCGCCGGTCTCCGCCGGCGCCGGGCGGTATGAATTCCCTCAATGGCGCGCAAGGTCCCGCGATTCGCTAGACCTTGCTCCACTCCATGATCCAGCTCTTCTCGAACGTCTTCCCATCGTCGCGCGAGAGCGCCTGGTACCAGCGGCACGACTTCGGGGTGATCTCGTCCCACACGCCCCGCACGATGACGGGCTTGCCCGCGTCTTCCTCGTCGAAATCCCAGATCCCCACGCCGTCGACGAAGCTGCCCACAGCCGCTGGCGGCGTCAGGACGCCGCTCTTGCTGTTGACCCAGTAGTCGGCCCACAGCTTCTTCTCCACATCGAGAAGCCGGAGACCCATGCCGCTGAAGTTGCGCGCGGGAATGCGCAGCTCCTCGATGCTCGCGATGCCCCCGAGGATGCCGTACACCGTGGCCTCGCCCTCGAACGTGTCCCACTTTCCGTTCTTCATCTGGCGATGCTTGATCTTCCAGCTCCCCGAAAGGAAGTTGAAGTCGCCGGGCTTGCCCGTCGGCTTCGGCGGAACCGCCGCCGCCTTCGCGGGAGCCGCGGTGCCGAGCGCGGTCACCGCGACGAGGCCCGCGGCCATCTGGAGCAATGTCCTCCGCTGGAGCTCTGCCGGTTCGTCGTTCATGTGAGCTTCTCCACGGACGGAATCTGACCGGAAAAGCGGTCTTCTCAAATGGCCACTGACTGAAAAAGGTATATGACCACTAAGATCCGGGCGTGATCCCCGTCGACCGCCGGTCGGCCCGGCCTCTCTACCGGCAGCTCTACGACGGCTACCGCGAGGCCATCCTCGAGCGCCGGCTGCGCCCCGGCCAGCGTCTGCCCTCCACCCGGGCCCTCGCGGCGGAGCTCGGCATCTCGCGCATCCCCGTTCTCCAGGCCTTCGACCAGCTCCTCGCCGAGGGCTACTGCGAGAGCCGCCCGGGCTCGGGGACGTTCGTCTCCGGCTCGCTTCCCGACCCGCGTCCGGTCGCCGTTCCCCGCGCGGCGACGCCGGAGGCTCCGCGAGGCGGTGCCGTCGCGGGGCGCTCCGGCCTCCTCCTCGGAAGGGAGCCCGAGCCCTGGCTCGACGGTCGCGGGGCGTTCCGGATGAGCCAGCCCGCCGTGGATCTCTTTCCGTTCAAGGTGTGGTCGCAGCTCGTGAACCGGCACGCGCGCGAGCCCTTCGCCCACCTCCTCCAGTACGGCGAGCCGATGGGGCACGCGCCGTTCCGGGAGGCCATCGCGGCCTACCTCCGCACGTCCCGGGCCGTGCGCTGTGAGGCCAGCCAGATCCTGGTGGTGAGCGGCTCCCAGCAGGCCCTGGACCTCACCGCCCGCGTGCTCCTCGACCCTGGCAGCCGCGTATGGGTGGAGGAGCCCGGCTACGGGGGCGCCCGGGACGCGCTCACGATGGCCGGCGCGCGCCTCGTGCCCGTACCCGTCGACGGCGAGGGCCTCGACGTGGCCGCCGGCATCGCGCTCTGTAAGCGCGCCCGGGCCGCCTACGTCACGCCGTCGCACCAGTACCCCATGGGAGCCACGCTGAGCGCCTCGCGACGCCTCCAGCTCCTGAGCTGGGCCGAGCGCGCCGGGGCGTTCCTCATCGAGGACGACTACGACAGTGAATACCGCTACGACAGTCCGCCCATCGCCTCGTTGCAGGGTCTCGACCGCTCGGCCCGGGTGATCTACATCGGCACGTTCAGCAAGGTGCTGTTCCCGGCGCTCCGCCTCGGGTACCTCGTCGTCCCCGAGGACCTCGTCGACCGGTTCGCCTCCGTGCGCGACGCGATGGACATCTTCCCGCCCACGTTTCCGCAGGCCGTCCTGACGGACTTCCTCACGGAGGGCCATTTCACGCGGCACATCCGGAGAATGCGACTGGTGTATCGCGAGCGGCGCGAGGCGCTGGTGGATGCACTCCGGTCCGAGCTGTCCGAGGTGCTCGACGTGCAGGGCGGCGAGGCGGGCATGCACCTCGTGGCGACGTTTCGCAAGGACCTTCGCGATCGGCCGATCGCGCTCCGTGCCGCGCGAAAGGGCCTGTGGACCACGCCACTGTCGTCCTGCCATCACGGCAACGCGACGCGGCAGGGGCTCGTGCTCGGCTACGGCGGAACCGACGTCGCGGGAATCCGCGAGGGCGTCCGGCGTCTGCGGGCGGTGATCCGGTCGACGTAGCCTGGAGCAAGAGGCCTACCGCTCGGGCCTCCAGTACTTCCCGCACGACAGGCACTCGAGCATCCCGCGGGAAAGCAGGTAGGCCGGAATCGCGAGGAGCACGAGAGGCGGGAACAGGAGCGTGAGCGCGAGGAGGCGCTTTCGAGAGCGATCGGCCCGGCTCTCGCGGGAGCCGCAAAACGGGCACGCCGGGCCGGGATGGTCGGGCGCTGCCGCGGCAGGCTGCCCCTCCAGGATCTCCCGGGCCTGGCTCTCGAGCTCCGCGGGAACTTGCACGACGATACCGCCGACCGCGTTGCTCATGCGAACGTCGAGGCCCAGGAGCTGGGCGTTCGGAATGCTGGCGGGCAGCCCTTCGCTCTCGAGCACGCCGAGCGCCGCCTCTGCCGTGGTGAGGTCTGTGAAGGTCGCCACGGTGACCATCCGGTGGGGCTCCAGACCGGTGTCCAGTGCGGGCGCCTGAGATCGCATCAGCTCGGCTCCTGGGAAGGATCATATTCGGGGGGTGGAAATTCTCCGCTCGCCGCTCCTCATGTTGGGTAGGGGATCTCTCACCCAGCGAAAAGGAGTTGCTCGATGCCGAACAAGGTCATTCCGATGACGGCCGTCTGGATCGCAGGACGCGCGCTCGCCGGGGGCGCGCCGAGTACCGTTCTGCCGGGAGGAATCCAGGTTCTCCTCGAGGGGGGACGGCTGGAGATTCGGGAACGCGGCAAGACGGTCTTCTCCATGAAGAAGTGCTCGGCCAAGGGCGCCAACCTCGTGATCGACTATCCGCACACCATCGAAGGGCAGGAGGGCCGGGGCTGGGGCATTCTGGCGATGCTCATCGCCCTGTACTACGGTCTCAGCAGCGGCTGCACGAACATCGAGCTGGGCTCGCAGATCGAGAACACTCACGCCTCCACGTCCTTCTGGGGGAAGTTCGGGATCGCCAACATGCTGCACAACAGCCTGCACGGGGCCCTCGACCACGGAATCCGGTGGGTGCTCACGAATTGCCCTCAAAGGGCGCCCGAATACACGGATCTCGTCATCCGGCAGGGGCACGGCTAGCGCGGCGCCGTATGATTTGGGCATGCCCAAACCGCGCGCCTCGAAGCACTCGCGTGAGCTCCGGCCCGCGCCCAAGAAGTCCGCCAAGGCCCGGCCGGCGCCGGCTGCGGCTCCGGGCGTTCCGCCCTCCGCACCTGTGAAGCGCGCCGCGAAGAAGAAGCCCGCGGCCTCCAAGGCTGCGGGACCCCGGGCCGCCTACATCGTCGAGATCGAGGTCGATCCCGCGGCCGAGGCTCCCTGGTTCCGCTGGGAGATCGACGAGCACATTCCGGAGGTTCTCGCCGAGCCCGGGTTCCTCGACGCGACGTTCTACCGCATCGAAGACTCGGGGGATTGGCCGCGCTATCAGGTGCTCTACCGGCTCGAGTCCCGCGAGGCCCTGGACGCGTACCTCTCCGGCGAGGCCGTTCAGCGCCTGCGCAGGGAGGCCATGGCCAAATACGGCAGCGTCATGCGCATCACGCGGCGCCTCATGAACGAGTCCGCGTTCCTCGCACCCCGAAAGCACCGGGCTAAGCGCCGATAACCGCCCTACCCCGGTAGACGTCGGTGCTCAGGTATTTGAGACCCGAGTCGCACAGGAGCGTCACCACGGTGGCGCCTTCACCGAGCCTCTGCCCCAAACGGATCGCCGCGACGACGTTCGCGCCGGACGACGTCCCGGCGAACAGCGCCTCCTCCCGCGCGAGACGGCGGGTCATCTCCTTGGCGTCGGCGGTGCTCACAGGCAGGATCTCGTCGACGAGAGACGGCTCCCACAGCGGCGGCACGAAGCCCACGCCGACGCCCTCGATCTTGTGCGGCCCCGCGGGCTCGCCCCGCAGCACGGAAGACTCGGCCGGCTCGACGACGGCGATCCGCACGCCGGGTTTGCGGCCCTTGAGCACCGTCGCCACGCCGCGCGAGGAGGCAGCCGTTCCCACACTGTGGACGAACGCGTCGACCGCGCCGCCCGTCTGCGTCCAGATTTCCTCGCCCAGCGGGAAGTACCCGGCGATGCTGTCCCGGTTCTCGAGCTGGTCGGTCCAGAAGGTGTTGGGCTGCCGGCTCAGCCCCCGGGCCACCTCGATCATGTCGAGGATCAGCTTCCGTGTTGTCAGGCCGCCCTCGCTCGGAACGAGCGTCAGCTCCGCGCCGAGCGCGGCCATGTGGTCGCGCTTCTCCTGGCTGAACGCCTCGGACGTGACGATGTGGATGCGGTAGCCCTTCGCCGCACAGACGAGCGCGAGCGACGTCCCCGTGCTCCCCCCCGTGTACTCGATGACGGTGTCCCCCGGCTTCAGGCGGCCGTCGGCCTCGGCCCGCGAGATCACCGCCACGGCCATGCGGTCTTTCATGCTGCCCGTGGGGTTCTCCCCCTCGAGCTTCACGAAGACCTCGGCGCAGCCCGGCGGAACGACCTTCCGGAGCCGCACCATCGACGTGTTTCCGATCGCGTCGAGAACGTCCATGCGAGAGCCTCCGAGGGCATTGTGCCTATTCGGTCACGTGCTCGGGCGACAATGCCGCGATGAGCCACCGCCTGCCGGTCCCCGCCTTCCTTCCCCGGGTCCTCGCACTCTCCGCCCTCGTCGTTTCCCTGGGAGGCTGCACGACGTCGACGCCTCTGCCGGCCGCGACGAGCGCCTCCCGCGAGATCGGCATCGCCTCCTTCAACATGGCCTGGGCCGGCACGACGGCGGAGTTCGACCGTTACCTCGCGGTTTGCGGCGCGCCCGACGTGGCCTGGTGCGAGACGCGGGCCCGCTGGGTCCGGGGCACCACGGCCGCGACCCCGGAAGAGGAAGCCCGGGCGGCCACGTGCCGGGCCTCCCTCCTGGCCGCGGCCGGAAGCCGGGAAGCCCTCATGCGGATCGCGCCCTGCGGCGCGTACCGCACCGGGGCGGACCCGGCGGCCGAGAGGTCTCGCGAGGCCTACGCGGAGAAGCTCGAGGGCCTCCGCGCGACCGTCGCCCGCCTCGTCGAGAAGGAAGGCGTCTCGGTCCTCGCGTTCCAGGAAGTGAGCGGCCAGGCCGTCGTCGAGGAAGTGCTCGGGCCTCTTCGCGCGCGATTCGAAGTCTGCGCCGCGCCGCAGTCGTCGTTCCAGACGGTGGCCTTCGCCTGGGACAAGGCCGTCACCGAGCGCCCGGCCACGTGCACCGTGAACGACGAGCTCGCGGTCGTGGAGTCGAAGGACGAGCCCTGGCGGCGAAGCCGCCCGGGCCTCGCGCTCACGCTCACCTTGGGCGGCGCGCCGGTGACGTTCCTGAACGTGCATCTCAAGTCGAGCTGCGCGAGCCTCGTCTCGTCCGAGCGCTATC
The DNA here is from genome assembly GCA_016789625.1 of Acidobacteriota bacterium. GTDB lineage: Bacteria > Acidobacteriota > Thermoanaerobaculia > UBA5066 > UBA5066 > JAEUQS01. Next base: position 14,915 of record JAEUQS010000147.1, read on the forward strand.
CGGGCCGCCTCCTCACGGATCCGGCGGAGGCGTGCCGCGTCTTCAACCGGCAGGTGCCGATTCTCGAGCGCTGGATCGACGAGACCGCCGTAAAGAGCCCGCGCTTCGTGTTCCTCGGCGACCTGAACCGCCGCATCGACGAGGAGCAGGCGGCGAACGTCCCGAAGAGCGAGGTGCGCGCGGACGGCACCGATCCCGCCGGCCCGAACCGGGCGGACGCGAACGGCTCGGTGACCACGCGCTATCTGTGGGGCGAGATCGCCGACGGCTCCCCCGCCCTGCACCAGGTTCCTCTGTCGCCCTCGGCGAGCGAAGAGGCCTGCAAGGGCTTCTCGGGCCTCGACCACATCGTCGTGAGCGACCGCGTGAAGGCTCTGAACGAGGGGAAGCTGCTGTCGCGAAAGGTCGCCGTCGAGGAGAAGCCGGGACAGAGGATCCAGACGAGCGATCACTGTCCCCGCATCGTGAGGCTCACGTTCTGAGGGACGCTCGCCGTTGAGCCTCGCTCCGGGCGTCCGTCTGGGTCCGTATCACGTCCTCGCGCCCCTCGGCGCGGGCGGCATGGGCGAGGTCTGGTCGGCGCGGGACACGAGGCTCGACCGGGTGGTGGCGCTCAAGGTTCTCCCTCCGGCGTTCACGGCCACGCCCGACCGCGTGTCGCGGTTCGCGCGGGAGGCCCGCGTCCTCGCGCAGCTCCGGCATCCCGGCATCGCCGCCGTGCACTCCTTCGAGGAGATCGACGGCCGGCCGATCCTCGTGATGGAGCTGGCCGAGGGCGACACGCTGGCCCACCGCATGGCGCGCGGACCGCTGCCCCTTGCCGAGGCCGTGAGCCTCGCCCGGCAGATCGCCGAGGCCCTCGAGGCCGCGCACGAGAAGGGCATCGTGCACCGGGACCTCAAGCCCGCCAACGTGAAGGTCTCCCCTGCCGGCAAGGTGAAGCTCCTGGACTTCGGCCTCGCGAAGGCCTGGGCGAGCGACTCCGACGCCGGTGTGGCCGTGGAATCGGCGCTCACCGAGACGACGCCGGGCGTGATCCTCGGAACGGTGTCGTACATGCCGCCCGAGCAGGCTCGCGGGCTGCCGGTCGACCGCAGGGCCGACGTGTGGTCTTTCGGCGTCGTGCTCTTCGAGATGCTCACGGGGCGGAGGCTCTTCGATGGCGAGACCCGCTTCGACGTCCTCGCGAGCGTGCTCACGCGGGACCCCGACTTCACGCTCCTCCCCGAGGAGACCCCCGAGAACGTTCGCCGGGTGCTGCGCCGCTGCCTCGTGCGCGACGCCGCGAACCGCCTCCACGACATTGCCGACGCGCGCCTCGAGCTGGCCGAGACGGACGGGCCGTCCTCGGCGGGTCCGCCCTCCCGGGGTCCGGCCTCCCAGGCCCCGGCATCGCCGGCGCCTTCCGCGGCGTCTGCGGTTTCGGGCGCGCCCCGCTCGCGGAGCGCGCTCCTGGCCCTCGTCGCCGCGCTCCTCCTGCTCACCGCCGCTGGCTCGGCGTTCCTCACCAAACGCCTCGTACGCAAGGAGCCGCCCGTGTTCCGGAACATCTCCTGGGCGCACGGCGACGTCTTCTCGGCCCGCCTCACCCCCGACGGACAGAACGTCGTGTACAGCGCCGCGTTCGACGGCCGGCCCCTGGCGCTCTACACCGCGCGGCTCGACGCCCTCGAGGCGCGGGTCCTCGACGTGCCTGCGGGCGACGTGGCGGGCATCTCGCAGAACGGCGAGCTGGCGTTCCTCGAGGGCCGCAGGAACACGGGGAGCTGGAAGCGCGTCGGCACGCTCATGCAGGTTTCCCTGTCGGGCGGCTCGCCGCGGCCGGTGCTCGGGGAGGTGTACGCCGCCGACATCGCGCCCGACGGCGCCTCGTTCGCGGTCGTGCGGGATGCGGGTCCCGGCCAGCAGCTCGAGTACCCCGTGGGCACGGTGCTCCACAGGAGCACGGGCTGGATCTCGCACCCGCGCATCTCGAAGGACGGCGAGCGCGTCGCGTTCTTCGATCACGACGTCGACGGGGACGACCTCGGCTCGGTGTCGATCGCGAACCGCAAGGGCCCGGGCACGGTGCAGAGGCTGTCGCCGCAGCTCGATTACTCGCAGGGGCTCACCTGGTCGCCCTCGGGCGAGGAGGTGTGGGCGACGTGCTACCGCGTGGAGGAGGGCGCGATCCTGCAGGCGTTCTCGCCCTCGCGGCCCCCGAGGGTGCTGCTCCGCATTCCCTCCACCGCGCGCATCCTGGACGCGGGCGCGGACGGACGGATCCTCCTGACGTACGACGACACGCACGTGGAGCTGGAAGGAAAGCTCGCGGGCGACGGTGCGATCCGCTCGTATTCCTGGTGGCGCGCGAGCTTCGTGACGGGCATCTCGCACGACGGCACCCTGTTCGCCGGGGACGGCGCGATGAGCCTCGCGAGGGGCGGGAACGTGGCGTTCTCCCGGCGGGCGGGGGGCGCCCCTCCCGTGCGGCTGGGCGACGGCGCCGCCGCCGGCGTCTCGGCCGACGCGAGCACGGTGTTTCTCGCGGCGGCCTCCCGCACACGGCTCACGGCCGTGCCCACCGGGCCGGGCGAGCCGCGCGAGTTCGACCTCGGGACCGCCGAGCTGTCGATCACCGGCACACGGTCCCTTTCGGCCACCACCGACGGAAAGCTCCTCGCGTTCACGGGCCGCGCCAAGGGCGGCGACCTGCGCGGGTTTCTCCTCGACCTCGAGAGCGGGGCCTCACGGCCCGTGACGCCGGAGGGTATCGACGAGGTGCTCCTCTCGCCCGACGGCCAGTCGATCGCCGGCGTCGCGCGCGGCAAGGGCATCGTGGTCTTTCCCATCGCGGGAGGAGAGGGCGCGCCGCTCGCGGGCACGGCCAACGGCGAGCTGCCGGGCGCCTGGGACGGCAGCTCGCGCTCTCTCTTCGTGTGGGACCGCCGGATCCCCGTACAGATCCAGCGCGTGGACCTGGCGACGGGGGTCCGCAGGCTCGCGCTCGAGGTCGCGCCACGGGATCCGAGCGGCGTGCTCTACGCGCACGTCCGCTTCACCCCGGATCTCCGGTACTTCCTGCTGCGCTTCCGGCGCCACACGAGCTACCTCGCCGTCGTGACCGGCGTCGACTGACGCCGAAGGACCACGAGCGTGCGGTCGTCGGCGTAGGGCTCGCCCTCGGCGAAGACGTCCACCTCGTGCTCGAGCGCGTGGGCCAGCTCGCGCACCGGAAGGTGCCGGTGCGTGAGGGCCGCCGCGAGGAGCCGGGGCTGCCCGAACTCCTCCTCGGCGCGGTTCGCCGCCTCGGAGATGCCGTCGGTGTACACGACGAGGAGGTCTCCGGGCTCGAGCGCCGTCGTCACGGACGCATACCCGGCACCCCGCCGCAGGCCGAGCGGAAACCCGTTCGAGCCGAGCCACTCGTTCCCGCCCGAGGCGCGCAGAAGGAGCGGCGCGTTGTGCCCCGCGTTCACCCAGGTGAGGCGGCCGCTCGGAAGGTCCAGCACGGCGAGGAACGCCGTGGCGTACTTCTCGGGCGGCGTGCGCTCGAAGAGCAGCGTCGAGACGAGCTCGCACACGGCGCCCGGCTCCTGGCCGCTCGAGAGCGGCACCGCGAGGAGCGCCTCGAGGGAAGCCGTGAGGAGCGCCGCGCCCACGCCCTTGCCCGAGACGTCGGCCTGGAAGAGCACGCACTCGCGCCCCGCGGAGCGCAACGAGAGCTTGTAGAAGTCGCCCGAGACCCCGCGCGAAGGCACGTTGCCCGCATGCAGCTCGTAGCCCGGCACCTCGGGAAGCGAGGACGGGAGGAGCGCCACCTGGATGGCCCGCGCGAGCCGGAGGTCCTGCTCGAGGCGCTGCTTCTCGAGAGCCTCGGCCACGAGCCGCACGTTGCGAATCCGCAGCGCGGCCACCGACGCGAGGGAGACGAGAAGCTCCATGTCCTCCTCGCCGTAGCTCCTTCCGCCCGGCGCGGCCCCGAGCACGATCATCCCGAGCGCCCCGGCGCCCTGAGAGTCCAGGAGCGGCGCGGCAATGAGCGTGCGCACGCCGGCCTCGAGAAGGCTCGCCGCTCCCGCGAACCGCTCGTCGAGCGCCGTGTCCACCACGCGGGCGGCCATGCCGTGGTCCACCACCTGGGCGAGCAGGCTCTTGGAATGGAGCGTGCGCGACTCCCGGCCCGGCGCGCAGCGGCGCGCCGCGCAGACGTCGCGGCCGCCGGGCTCCCGAAGGTAGACCGCCGCCTCGACCGGAGCGAGGTGCTCGAACGCGCGGTCGAGGATGAGCTCGAGGAGCTCCTCCAGGGAGATCGAGGTCGCGAGCGCGTGGTTCACCTCGTTGAGGAGCTTGAGGCGCTCCGTGAGGCGACGGCCCACCTCGGCGGCCGGGAGGCCCGTGTCGGCGGTTTCCGAAGGCGGCCCCAGGAGCTCGCGCGCCGAGCGGAAGAGCGTGGGCTCACCCGCGTGCGCGGGCGGCGGCACCGGCCGGCCTCCGAGCGCGACGATGAGCGTGCAGTCGCCGGCCATCACCACGTCGCCGTGCCGCAGGCGCTTCGGCCCTGCGAGGAGGTCGCGGTTCACGCGGGTCCCGTTGTGCGACCCGAGGTCCTCCACGAGCCAGTCCTCCCCCTCGCGGAAGAACCGCGCGTGCTCGCGCGACATCGACCGGTCCGCGATCGTGAGGTCGGCCCGCGAGGAGCGCCCGATGACGTACGTGTCCCGGGCGACCTCGTGCTCGACGAGCGAACCGTTGGCGGCGACGAGGGCGATCTTCACGGGGAGATCCTCACAGGCGCGCTGATTTTCTCGAACCTCGGGTTCCCGCGCAGCGGGTCGAACGTGGGGTCGATGCGCAGCCAGCCCGGCGACAGGACGCTGGGAATGGCGAGCAGCGGCTCCAGCCGGTCGAGCGCCTTCTCGTTCTCCCCGAGCACGAGATAGAGCTTCACGAGCTGGTGCTGGAGGAGGGCTCCCGCGTAGGCGTCCTTCGAAACGGGCACCAGGGCCGCGCCCCGCTCGCCCGCGCGCACGGCGTCTTCCTTCCGGCCCAGGTGGGCGAGCGCGAGGCCCAGCAGCGCGAGGCGCTCCGGATCGTCGGGCGTGGCGCGGAGCTGCTCCTCGAACGCCTTGCGGGCCGCCTCGGCATGGACCTTCACGCGGGCCGCGTCACCTTCGAGAGCAAAGGCACGCGCCAGGCACAGGTTGAAGACGCCCCGGTCGTCGTCGAACGCGGCGGCCGTGAGGCCG
>JAEUQS010000175.1 GCA_016789625.1 Acidobacteriota bacterium
CACGTTCCGGAGGGTGAAGGGGCTCTACCGCTGGCTCGGCTACAACGAGCCCATCGCAACGCTCCTCGCGCTTCTCTGCACCGAGCCGCCGCGCATCGCCGCCGAGGTCGACGGCAAGGTCTACGCCGTCGCTCTGTCGGCGCGATCTCTGCCGCAGGGGGCCTGCACGAGTCCGGCCCTCACGAACGCGCTCTGTCATCGTCTGGACCGCCGGCTCACCGGCCTCGCCGCGCGACATGGCTTCGCCTACACACGTTACGCCGACGACCTGACCTTCTCCGGCGATGACCCCTCGGCCATCGGCCGCATCCTGAAGAGCGTCCGGAGCATCGCCACCGACGAGGGCTTCCGCGAGCACCCCACGAAGACGCGCGTCATGCGCCGCGGCGGACGCCAGGAGGTCACCGGCGTCGTCGTGAACGACAAGACCGGCGTCTCACGCCACGACGTGCGGGCGCTCCGCGCGATTCTCCACAACGCGGCGCGGCACGGCCTCGCGAGCCAGAACCGCGACGGGCATGCCGACTTCGCGGCCTACCTCAGAGGGCGCGTGGCCTTCGTGACCATGGTCGATCCCACGAAGAAGCCGGCTCTCGAGGCCGCGCTGGGAAGGGCACTGGCAAAGCACCCATGAACACTCCGAATTCACTCAGCCCTCCGGGCCGGGAAACGCCTCCGGCGCGCCTCCTGGATCTACAAGACCGTTTCCGGGGATCCCTTCTCGGCCTCGCCATCGGCGACGCGCTCGGCTATCCCACCGAGTTCGTGGGGAGCCTCTCGGCCATCCGCGCCCGCTGGGGCGAGCACGGTGTGACGGGCTTCGAGTCCGGAGGCCGGCATCCCGCGGGCACGTTCACCGACGACACGCAGATGTCGATCGCCGTGGCCCGCGCACTGGTCCGGGCTGGGCACCGGGATCTCGACACGCTCATGGACGTGCTCGCCCAGGAGTTCGTCGCCTGGAGCCGTCACCCCTCGAACAACCGGGCGCCCGGGGGGACGTGCATGTCGGGCTGCCGGAGTCTGGCGGCCGGAGCGGCGTGGCGCGACGCGGGCGTGAAGGGCTCGAAGGGCTGTGGCGCCGCGATGCGCGCCGCTCCAATCGGTCTGTACTACCACGACGACACCGAGGCGCTCGTCCGGGTGGCCGCGGCGCAGAGCGTGCTGACGCACAGTCATCCCACGGGGATCGCGAGCTCGGTCGCGGCCGCGGCACCAGTGGCGTGGGTGGCGCGGGGGAACGGCTTCGACGGCATCCTCGACTTCACGCGGGACTGTGTCGCGATGCTGAGCGACGAGACCCTCAGAGACCTCGGCGCGACGCCTCAGCTCATCGAGGAAGCCGGCATCGGGGAGATGCTGCGAGCGCTCGACAGGACCGCTCAGTCGCTCGGCGTGGAGGCGGCCAACGTCTGCGATCTCCTGGGTGAGGCGTGGATCGGCGAGGAGGCCGTCTCCACGGCCCTGTGGTGTGTGGCGCGCGCCGGCGACGACTTCCGGCAGAGCGTGCTCCGTGGCGCAAACTCGTCCGGCGACAGTGATTCCATCGCCTGCATCGCGGGCTCCATCGCCGGGGCTCTGCACGGCGTCGCGGCGATTCCCGAAGAGTGGGTGCGCGACGTCGAGAAGACCGAGCTCCTGGACCGGCTCGCGCGGGAGCTCTTCGCGGCCTCCCAGGACCGATCGAGACAGGACCCCGGCGATGAACGCCCGATCGACCCGGACCTGGACTTCTTCAGCGCGACCACCTAACGGAGGAGCCAGGTGAGGAGGAGCGCGGCCCCGGCGACCGCGGCGACGATCAGCGCCACGGGAGTACCGATCGGCTTCAAGGTCGCCGGAGCTTCGACAATCTCGGGAAACGGCTCGATCGAAGGCCGCGCGGGCGCGGCTTGCGAATCCGGGATCGACCACACGTCACTCGCCCGCTCGGCCAGCTTCACGTGGAAGAGGCCGGACTCTCCTGGCGTCACCTCCAGGACCTCGAGCCGCGTCCCTGGGGCGAGGACGTATTCGTCTTCCCCCGTGAAGGCCGAGAACGCGCGGATGCTCACCGCCGAGAGCGGCACGATCTCGAACAGGGTTCGGCCTCCCGTCGACCCCAGGAAGCTCCTCGCCACGGCGAGGCTGGGCGTACACGACGAGACGCCCCACCACGTCACGCTCCGTCCGCGCGAGTACTCGCGGCTCAGGTTCTTCGGTACTCCCCGCCACAGGCTGCCCGCCGGGGGCGCGGAGGCCGAGAGCTTCGACGCGGCCGAGAGGAACAAGCGCAGGTAGGGCCGCCAGGGAGCAGCCTTCGTGCGGTCGGGATCGCGCAGCACCGCGTTCAGCTGTCGGTACAGTACCGACTGCACGGTGTAGAGGTGGATCGCGCCGACCTCGTGCTCGGAGAGGGACCGGGAGCGGTCTTTCACCTTGCGGGCGAACTGCTGGGCCCGGGGCACCAGAGGTCCCAGGGTCGGGAAGCTCTTTACGAGCGGAGCCAGAGCCTCCGCCAGGGTCGGCAGGGGGAGCGACATCACGCCGGCGATCGGGTCGAGCGTCTCGAGCTTCTCGCCGGAAACGTCCTGGAGGCGCTCGAGGTAGAGCTGATGCAGCTCGCGGGTCTTCTCGATGAAATCGCCGAGGCGGCCCGCCTCCTCACGGTCCTGCCCCTGCCGCTCGTCCC
>JAEUQS010000178.1 GCA_016789625.1 Acidobacteriota bacterium
GCGAGGGGACGCTTCTCCGGAGTCTCCTCGAGGCTCCGCAACCAGAACCCCATCGGCGAGCGGCGCGAGGGCCGGACGCCCAGAGGCACGCGCAGAACGCCGGCTCGGCGCCACGCGGAAAGCGCCTCCCGGTGGAACGCCGGGAAGCTCGCGGCGCCGTCCTCGAGGAGCGACGCCGCGAAGTCGGATGCGTCGGCGCCCCGTTCGGCCAGGGACTGCGCCGCTTCCTTCCGCGAGCGCAGCGCGAGGGTCACCTGAGCTCCCCGGGACGCGGTGTAGAAATCCTGGACGCTCGCGGAGGTGTCCTCGCTGCCAAACCGGTCGAGCACGCTCTCGGCCTTCTCGAGAAGCGGCCCCACCCCGTCGAAGACCGAGACGGCATCCGTCCCGGCCGGTAGCGAGACGAAGAGCACGAAGGGAAACGTACGCAGCCCGCCCGCGTCGGTCGAGCCCCAGAGGAGTCCGGTCACGACGCGCTTGGATGCGGGCAGGCGCAGGCAGAAAGCGTGCGGGGGAATGCGGGTGGCCTTGCAGTCCTCGTCGTTCGACCAGCGGTGCGAGAAGCTGCGGTCCAGGAAATCCCGCAGCTCCCGCGCTCCGTCGTCGGCGAGGCCGGCCGAAAGGAAGTCCTTGTAGACCGGGAGCTTCCCGTAAATCGATATCGGGTATGCAGTGCCCCTGGAGTCGTCCTTCTTGAGCCCCGGGATCACCTTTTTCCAGAACGAGTTCTCGGCCACGTTCGCCTCAGTCCGGGAGCACACCGGGGAGCGGGTCGTCGAACCGGAGCTCGAAGCGGCCCTCGATCATCTGGGAGGAGCCGGGGTCCGGCACCCTCAGGCGCACGACGTGCACCCGGCCGTCCTCCTGCGCGCCGTCGGACGCGAGGAGCAGGAAGGCGAAGAGGCGGAGCGCGCCGCCCTCGATGAGGAGAACGCCTTCCGTGCGGGCCCCTTCGTTGCGCGCCTTGATGGTGAGCGGCGCCTCGCTCGCGCCCACCGAGTACGTGAACATCGTCTTCGTGCCGAGGCGCTGCGACGTGGCCGGCCGGATGAGCGTCTTGTCGTCGAAGAACGCGATGACCGAGGCCTTGGCCTGAAGCGACGTGGCCGAGGGCGCCGCGTCGGGCAGGAAGCGCACTTCGATCCCGCGGTCCCGCAGCGCGCCGCCCGTGGGGCTCTTGGCGCCGGGGGCCGGCGCGCCGTAGAGGAAGCGCGCCCACTCGAGCGCCGTGCGGGCCAGCTTGCCGTCGTTGCCGAGCGTCGCGAGCGTGGCCTCGTTGAGATCCTCGCTGGCGAGCGCGCCCAGGATCTCGGTGATCTCCTGGGGACGCATCGTGTCGAGCCGCAGCGTCGCGGTGTTGCCGGTACGGAGAGCGAGCGTTCCCGCGTCGTACTTCATCCGTTTGTCGCGGAGCTGGGCCGACGTGACGAAGGGGAACATTCCCCGCGCGTAAAACGACTGGAGCTGCTTGATCTGGGGCGTGAGCTTTCCGGCGACCTCCGAGCCCGTCTCGCTCTGGAGGAGCTTGAGCCCGTGGTCCTCGATGCCCTTGAGGTCGTTTGCGAAGCGGTTTCCGCGGCGGAGCGCCGCATTCTCGGAGAACGACCTGAATTTCCGCTGCCAGTCCGGCTCTTTCGTGAGCTGGGAGAGCGCGACCTTGGGCTGGTCGGGCAGAGAGGTCACGATCTGCTTGAACTTCTCGACGGAAGCGATGAGGTCGGGGCTGACCTTGCCCGCTTCCTTCTGCTGACTCTGGGCCGTGGCCTTCTTGTTGAACTCGGTGAGGAGCGGGTTGAGAAAGTTGTTGCCCTGCGCGAAGGTCGCGATGTCCTGAGCCGTGAGCGACGCGCCCGGCTCGGCGCCCGGAGGCGGCGGCCCGCCCGCGCGCACCGGCTGCCACGTGGCGATCGCGGTGCGGAAGCCCGCCCAGGATCCCGCGCGCCAGCCGCTCGGGAAGACGAACGCCTCGCCGCCGGCCGAGAGAGATCGTGCGTCCATGGCCTGGCCCATGCAGCGCCGCAGATAGTCGAGCTCGGTCTGGACGATGCGTCCGACCGAAGCCTTCACCTCGGGATCGGTGGCGTAGAGGCTCCACTGGCTGGCGGCCGAGACGATGGAGTTGGCGAGCGCGACCTGGGGGCGCGCGAACGCGGGGTTGCAGCAAAGATCCCCGGGGCACGCGGACCCGAGCGACTGGGCGAAGAAGTCCTGCGCGACGGGAAGAGCCCGCGCGGCGAGCGCGATCTCGGCCGAGCGCTCGAGAGACGGACGCAGCTCGGCAAACCGGAATCGGGGATCGAGGGGCGTGGCGCCGAGATCGGCGAGCTTCAGGAAGACGCCTTTCTTGACGTCTTCCTGGCGCTTCCACCAGCCGTCCAGCTTGGCGCGCTTCTCCTCCCAGTTGGGCACCGAGGCGAGGAGCGTGAGGATGCGGCCGTCCTCGCCCGCCCGGAACGTCGGGAGGTCGGTGTAGGCGCCGAGGTCGGCGATGAGAGGCCCCAGCACCGTCGCGGGCTTCGTGGGCGCGAGCTTGCCGGTGGGGTCCCTGGCGACGAAGTGAGAGCCCTCGTCCTGCCGGGCATTGAGGGCCTCGACGCCCTGCTGCAGCGCCGCGGCCAGCGCGTCGTAGCGCTCCTGCGCGATCGACGTGGGCAGCGAGAGCGTCCAGAGGATCACCTTGCGGTAGCTCTGGGAGAGGAAGTCGCTCCACTGGACGATCGACGGCCCCGGGAAGCTCTTCTCCGAGGGCCGCGGGGTCCCGAGCCGGACCTCGACGTCCCTCCAGGCCTTCGCGAAGCGGCGGGCCGCTTCGGTTGTCTTCTGCAGGCGCGCCTCGCCGCTCTCCGAGAGCGTCGTGAGCGCGCCGTGCGAAGCGACCAGCTCTCCGAGAGCCAGCTGGAGCTCGTAGTCCCAGCGGGCCAGGTTCTGGATGCTCCAGAACTCCTCGAACTTGGCGACGGCCCGCGCGGGATCGGGCACCGTGGCCTCCTCTTCGGGCTTCGGGGGGGCCATGCCCTCGAGGAGCTTGTCGGCCTTGATCGCGTCCTGCGGCTTGATCGACGCGACGAGCTTTTCGATCTCGGCACCGTGCTCGCGGGTCCCGGTGCCCTTGGTGGCCCTCACGAGGTCGAAGAGGGGCGCGAGCCGCATCTGCCGGAAGAGCGCTTCCTTCTTGGTGTCGCGCTCCTCCTTGGCCTTGCCCACCGCGTCCTTCTTGATCGTCACCGTGGGCGCCGTCTGCGCGGCGTGCCACTGGAGCAGGCTCTGGAGCGCCTCGAAGAACGGCTTGTAGGACTTCTCGAGATCCTGCTGCTTCTTCCAGTCGAGGTTCCCCATGCGGGCCTCGGCGTCGACGAGGAGCGGCGCCGCCACGTGCTTCATGAGGAGCTTCCGCTGGATCGCGAGGAGCGAATCGGCCAGCTCGTTCTCCCGGCCGCGGAGGAAGAGAAGGAGCGTGAGGCGCCGCTCGGCGAGGGAGTCGCGGCTCACCTGGATCTTCTGCGCGAGGAGATACGCCCTTTGAGGCGTGCACGGCTCTTCCGCCGCGCCCTGGTCGCAGGCTGCCGCTTCATCGACGGCCTCGCGAATCGGGTTCAGGGTCTGCCGGAGCGACAGGAACGGCAGCACCATGCCGCAGAGCACGAGGACGACGACGAAGATGCCGATGACCGCGAGCGCCGTGCGGAGCTTGCGGTCCTGCATCTCGGCGACCTTGGTGCGCGCGATGAGGCCCTGCTCGGGGAAGACCTTCTTCTCGTAGAAGTCCTTGATGAAGAACGCGCGGGACTTCTTGAAGATCGATTCGAGGCTCTCGACGACCTCGTTGGCCGACGCGCCCGCCACGGAGAGGAGGTCGCGCGTGGCCTGAGCGATGGGCTTGCCCTGCTGGACGCCGCTCGAGAGGTAGAGCCCCCGGAAGAGGAGCGGCTCCTCGTAGCGCGTCGTGGAGAAGATCGTCTTGATGTAGCCGCCGAGCGGGTTCCCGAGGGCCCGGAGCTCCTCCGGGAACGGGAAGAGGCGGTCGACCTGCGAGACGCTCTCCTCCGTCGAGAGGAACTTGAGGCGCAGCTTGTGGATGCGCTCGACGATGCTCTCCCACACGCCCTCGAACTTGGCGGGGTCGAACGCCACCGTCGTCTCCTCGGGGTTCGACCAGCCCACGAGCTGCCGCTGGTGCTCGGGGTCGAGGCGCGAGAAGAACTCCGAGAAGCCCAGCACGCGGTCGGACTTCGTGATCATGAGGAAGACGGGGAACCGGATCTGCAGAACCTTCTGGATGTTGAGGAGCTTCCCGCGGATGTTCTGGGCCTTCCGCTCGCGCTCTTCGGCCGTGTCCTCGAGGAGCGTCGTCGAGGGGATGACCACGAGGACGCCGTTGATCGGGCAGTAGGGCCGGTACTTCTTGAGGAGCTTGAGGAACGACGACCACTCCTCGCGGTCGGGGGCGGCATCCTCCTGGAACGTGAAGCGGCCGGCCGTGTCGAGGATGACGGCCTCGTTCGAGAACCACCAGTCGCAGTTGCGGGTGCCGCCGGCGCCCGAGAGCGCCTCCTTGCCGATGGGGAACTCGAGCCCGGAGTTCGCGAGCGTCGTGGACTTGCCTGACTGCGGCTCGCCGATGAGCATGTACCAGGGCAGCTGGTAGATGTCGATGCGGGCCGCCTTCAGCTCCGTCATCGCCTGCTTCCACTTCTCGGTGAGGTCGCGCAGCGCGACGCGCACCTCGTCGCGGGAAGCGCCGGCGGACTCCTTCGCGAGCTCGCCCTCGAACGCGTCGCCCTTCTTCTTGTCGCGCTTCTCGAACAGGATGTTCACGAGGAAGAGGAGCCCGGCGATGACGAGGAGCCCCACGATGACGATCCAGTAGGGCAGGCCGATGAAGCTCGCGAGGATGAGGAGGATGGGCAGGAGGAGGACGATCGCGATGATGTACTTGACGAACTTGGGCGCGCTCTGGAGGAGCCCCATCAGCTCGCCGAGGAAGCCGCTCACTTCACGACCCCCATCGCCCGCGCCGAATCCTGGATGCCGGTGACGGAGGCCTTCCACAGACCCCACGTGCCGATCCAGTAGAAGACGAGCATTCCCAGAGAGATCACCATCACGCGCACGAGCGTGACGACGGGGGAGAGCCGCCGCGGCTCCTTGGGAGCCACGTGATACGCGTCCGGCGTGATGCGCTCGCTCGAGATGGGGGCGATGTACTCCGCGAGCATCCGGTAGAGCTTCTTGCGCACCTCCGAGAGCTTCTCGGGCCGGTCGCGATACTTGCCCGCGAAGCCGAGCGTGAGGCCGGTATAGAGGACCGACGCGAGCTCGATCTGGTCGGAGCGGATGTCGTTCGCGATCGAGAAGTACTTCTCGCCGCCCACGTTGGTGCCGAAGAAACGCTCCTCGAGGAGCGCGTTCTCCCAGCTCGCGGCGTGCTGCCAGCCCGACTGCAGGATGGTCTCGTCGGCGAGCACGACCAGCGGATAACGGGCCTTGTCGTAGAGCGCCTCGAGCCGGGGATCCCGCTGCGCCTCGCGGCCCAGCTCGGCGAACAGCTCCTCGAGCTGGCGCTTCACCTCGGAGAGCTCGAGGCGGACCCCGCGCTTGACCTTTCTCCGGAAGGAGACGAGCCAGAGGAAGAGAGGCGAGACGGCTCGGAAGAGAAGGCTCGCTCCCTCCATCAGGCTCCGCCTTTGGGCACCGCGTAGAGCGCGAACGAGAGCTTCGGATCCAGCGCGCCCGACACGGCGACGACCTTCTCCTTCACGACGTTGAGCCAGTACGGGCCCGACTTCTCGATCATGAGGTAGTAGTTGTTGTCCTGCGCGGGCAGCCCGTTGGGCGCGCGCTTGAGGAGCTGGAGATCGAGCCCGAAGAGGCGCCGCTGCTTGAGGACCGGAATGTCGTTCACCGAGCCGACCTTCATGATGTCGATGCGGTTCCTCACCTCGCGCTCGCCCAGATCGCTCTCGATGCCGATGTAGAGGTCCGCGTCCCCGGCGGCCTCCGCCGGCAGCGCCGCCACCAGGAGGTCCTCGCGGAGCACGAAGTCGACGCGCACGAACCGCGACGCGGCCACGCGGTCGAGGAGGCCCGCGAAGAGGTGCGACATCTCGCCGAAGCAGGCCGGCAGCCGGTCGTGGTCGTAAAGAGGCACCCGCACCGGAGTGCGGCCGTCGTCGAACACGGAGAGGAGCCCCGCGAGCCGCGCGAACTCGAGGTAGATCGCGAACGGATGGATGCGCGGCAGCCGCGTGAGCTGCTGGAACAGAAACGTGTAGGGCGCGAGGGACTGCAGCTTGAGCACGGCCTCCCAGTTGCCCGACTGCCCCGCCGTGAGCCGCACCTCGGCCGCTTCGGAAAGGAGCAGCCGATACTTGGCCTCGAGCCGGTTCATCACCGTCTGGCAGATCGTCTGGAGGGCGGGCACGGCGGAGATCTCGAGGGCCGGGGGAATGGAGTCGGTCGCCCAGGCTGGCAGCGCGCGATCCTGCGCGGAGCGCTCGATGACGCCGATGGGCAGCGTCTCGTAGCCCTCGCGATTCTCGGCGCCGAAGAAGACGCGCCCCGCGTAGCGCCGTACCTGGAGGACCTGGGCGTTGTCACCCGTGTTCTCGTCGGCCACCTGGACGCTCTCGACGGCGAACCTGCGGTCCATACCGGCGAGGCGCTCCCCCGCGAGGAGCGCGTTGGGCTGGCCTTCGCGCCACACGGGCACGCCCACGTGCACGTCCATGCGTCCGCCGGCCGCGTCCAGCTCGTTCTTGAACGTACGCGGCGCGAGGCTCACGTTCTGGGGAAACGACAGCACCGTGCCGTCCTTGAGCTTGAGGTCGAGCGCCCGCACCTCGAAGACGTACTTCTCGAGCTGGTCGGTCGCGACCTCGAGCCGCGCGAGGCCCCACGAGAACGGGGCCACGAGCGCGAGATCCCGCGCGATGGCCTCGGTGCGATGGCGTTCGGCCGCCTGGAAATGGTGCGGCCGCAGGAACATCCCCTCGGCGAAATGGACTTCGGGTGTGCGCGTCATCAGGTCCTACCGAAGCGTGATTTCTTTGTCGTGGACGGAGATCTCGAGCTTCTTGCCCTTCCACTTCTTCTTGTCGAGGACGAGGATCTGCTGGCCGCCGGCCTGGTTCTGGAACTTGTAGTCGGCCACCACCACGAGAAACTCGTCGCCCTTCTGGGCCGAAACGGGCACCTTCGCCTCGCACTTGCCGTCGGGGCTCGTCATGGGGAACGTCAGCGTCTTGAGGCGGTCGCCCATGCCGTTCCGGGCGGAGTCGTAGAACCAGCGCTCGCCCAGCTCCCGGATGCGCCGGGCATCGGATTCGCTGCCGCGCACGACGTCGACGGTGAGGAGCGTGCCGCCGTTGACCACCGGGTCGCACTTGAAGTTGAGCGTCGCGGTCGAGCCGCCGCAGGCGGTGGTGAGAACGCTCGCGACCACGAGGGCCGCCAGATGGAGACCGGAACTCTTGGGCTGCGTCATGGTGTCAACCTTTCGCTTTGCGGAGCTTCTCGAACTCGTCTTTTGCAAACTGGGCGGCGACCTTGAGGATCTGATCCTGGGCAACGTCGGCCGAGAGCCCGTGGGCCACCTGCCGGTACGTCTCCCACCAGTCGGTCGTGTCGCTCCGGAGCTTCCAGCCCGCGGGTCTCGGCGCCGACTCGATGACCGAGGGGTTGATCTTCTTCCAGAGCTTCTCGAACCAGAGGCGCGGAGCCTCGTGGTACGCGGCGAAGAGCGCGACCTGCCAGCGCTGGAGCTGCGCGAGGTAGGCCTCGAGCTTGGCGGTGGAGGTTTCCTTGCCCGAGATGAGGTCCCCGAGGAAGCCCTCGAGGGTGTCGCTGAAATTCTGCAACCGGAAGCTCGTCGTCTCGTTTCCCGGCATCGTCAGCGTCTGCAGGGCCGAGAGCAGGAAGCGCTCGAGCAGGAACGCGAACTGGAGCGACTCACGGACCGCGAGGAGCCGCGGGTCCCCGCGCATCGCCTCGGTGAGAGGCTCGTGCGGAAGCAGGGCGCGCAGGTTTCCGGGAGCGCCTTTCGGGGCTTCCTCGGCCCGGGAGCGGGCCGCGTCGAGCTCGCGTTCGAGGCGCTTCACCTCGCGGCGGAGACGGGCCAGCTCCTCTTCCTGCGCGGGGACCGCCGAGGCGCCTTCGGGCACGGGGAAGAGCTTTCGGGTCTGCTCCACGATGCGGCGGCCCTTGTCGGGCTGCGCGGCGCGGACCTCGCGGAGAACGCGGACGCGAAGCGCCTCCCGGCGATCCTCCGCGGCCGCGTGGCGGTAGGTGGCGGCAATCTCGAGGAGATCGCGCCCCAGCTCGCCCGCCTGAGGGTCCAGGAGCCCTTCGCTCGAGAACGGCGGAGCCTCGGGTGCCGGTGCGTAGCCGCGCTGCGGCGGAGCCTCAGGTGCCGGCGCGTAGCCGCGTTGCGGCGGAGCGTCAGGGGCCGGTGCGTAGCCGCGTTGCGGCGGAGCGTCAGGGGCCGCGAAGCCGCGCTGTGGCTGAGGCTCGGGCTCATAGTCGCGCTCCACCGGGCGTTCCCCCGAGCGCTTCGCGGCGGGTTCCTGCGCCGCATAGCCCCGCAATTGAGAGGCCTCCGGCTTGAACCCTCGCTGGGGCTGCGCCTCGGGCTCGTCGTATCCCCTCGGAGGCGTCCGGGCCGAGTCGCTGATCCGGGGAGCGGGTGGCGGCTCGGGCGGAGCGACACCCGACCGGCCCGCAGCCGCCGGCGCTCGCGACGGCGGTCTCTGCGGCTCGACGGCCGGCTCCT
>JAEUQS010000182.1 GCA_016789625.1 Acidobacteriota bacterium
GCCGTGGCGCTCGTCCTGCGGGCCCTGCGCGAGCGGGCCCCCCAGGCCGTGTTCGTCCTCGTTCTCGCGAGCCTCGTCTTCTACGCCACCTGGAACCCGCTCTATCTCGTCGCGCTCCTCGCCACCGCCGCCGTGGACTTCCACGTCGGCAAGGCGCTCGCCACGGCCACGGACGAGGGCGCCCGCAAGCGCCTCCTCGCGACGAGCCTCGTCGTGGACCTGGGCCTCCTCGTGGGCGTGAAGTACTTCAACACCGTGGCCGGCCTCGTCTCGAAGGAGCCGCCCTTCTCGATCGTGTTCGCGGCGGGCATCAGCTTCTACACGTTCCAGTCGATCTCCTACGTCGTCGACGTCTACCGGAGGGACCAGGCTGCCGAGACGTCCTTCCCGCGGTATCTGGCGTTCGTGTCGTTCTTCCCCACGCTCCTCGCGGGCCCCATCACCCGGGCCGAGACGCTGCTGCCCCAGCTGGCGAAGCCCCTCACGCCGTTCCGGGACGACCTCGCGAGCCGCGGGCTCCTCCTCATCGCGCTGGGTCTCCTGAAGAAGGGTCTCATCGCCGATCCCCTCTCGATGAACCTCGTGAACCGCGTGTTCGATCTGCCGGGGCTCTACTCCTCGACGGAGGTGCTCCTCGCGATCTACGGCTACGCGGTCCAGATCTGGGCCGACTTCTCGGGCTATACCGATATCGCGATCGGCTCGGCGCTCGTCCTCGGCATCGCGCTCAAGGAGAACTTCGACCGCCCCTACCGCTCTGCGGACCTGACCGAGTTCTGGCGCCGCTGGCACATCTCGCTCTCCACCTGGCTCCGCGACTACGTGTTCTTCTCGCTGCCGGGAAACCGCCGCGGCTCGAAGCTCCCGTACCTCAACCTCGTCATCACGTTCGCGATCGGCGGCCTCTGGCACGGCGCGGCCTGGACGTTCCTCGTGTGGGGCCTCCTCCACGGCGCCGGCCTCGCGTTCCTGAGGCTCCGCGCGGACCGGGGACCCCGGCGGCCCGCCCCGCTCCCCGCGTGGCGCACGGCGCTCGGCATCGTGGCCACGTTCCACTTCGTGGCGTTCACGTGGATCTTCTTCCGCGCGACGAGCGTCGCGAACGCGCTCGACGTGCTGCGCGTCCTCTTCGAGGGCACGGTCTCGTTCGCCAACGTCCCGCTCACCGCCGCGCTCGCGCTCGTGCTGGGGCTTCTCGCGCAGGCGATGCCCGACGCGCCCGCGAAGAAGCTCGAGCTGAGGTTCGTCTCGCTGCCGTCCTTCGCGCAGGCGGCCGTCCTCGTCCTCTTCGCCTTGGCCCTGCGGCTCGCGGGCGGCACGTCCGTCGCGCCGTTCATCTACACGAGCTTCTGACGTGCGCGTGAGAGAGCTTCCCCGCCCGCTCGCCACCGTGCTCCTCGTGGGCACGGCGTTCCTCGTGCCTTACGCGGTGCCGTCCCTCGCGAAATACCGCTTCCTTCCCGAGGGGGCGCTCTCCCGTACGTTCCTGGATCCGCTGCGCGGCGCGCCGCGGGCTCCCCTCGTCGTCTTCCACGAGAAGCTCGACCTTCCCGAGGTGGTGCCCCCGCCGCCCGCGCCGGCCCCGCTCGTCGTCACCGAGCTCGTGGGGCCGCCGGCCCCCGTGCCCACGCGTCCGCCCGCGCCCAGGGGTACGCCGCCCCCATTGGGCACGGCCACCATCGAGGACCCCGCCGGCGTGATGCAGACGTTCTACGCAAAGCTCGCGCGGACGCACCGTGGCGAGCCCAACGCCGTCACCCGCATCACGCACTTCGGCGACTCACCGCTCACGGGCGACCTCATCTCGGGCGAGGCGCGCGCGATTCTCCAGAGGGAGTTCGGCGGGGCGGGCCACGGCTTCCTCCTCGTGGCGCGGCCCTGGGGCTGGTACGGCCACCAGGGCGTTTCGCTCAAAGCTCCCGGCTGGAAGGCCGCGTCCCCGCTCCTCTCCCCGGGCCGCGACGGCTACGGCCTCTCGGGAGTCGCGCTCACGGGGAGCGGCAAGGCGCGCAGCGAGATCGCGCTCGAGAAGGACGCGTTCACGCGGCTCGTCCTCACCTACGCGAAACGGCCGGCCGGCGGCACGCTCGTCGTCTCGGTGGACGACGGACCGGAGAAGGAGATCCCCACGGCCGCGTCGGAGCGCGCCTCGGCCTCGTACGAGCTCGACCTCCCGGCCCCCGCGCGCCGTGCCCTCGTGCGCGCGAAGGGCGACGGCGACGTCACCGTGCACGGCATCGTGCTCGAGGGCCCGGGGCCGGGAATCATCTACGACGCGGTGGGCGCGAACGGGGCCTCGGTCCACTTCCTGACGCTCCTTTCGAGCGAGGACTGGATCGAGAGCCTCAGGCGCCGCGCCAGCGACCTCGTGATCCTGAACTACGGAACCAACGAGAGCGGCTATTCGGGCATTCCGGGCAAGCGCTACGAGAGCGACTACGCGGAGGTGATCCGGCGGATCCGGGCGGCGCTCCCCGAGGCCGCGATCCTCCTCATGGCGCCCATGGACCGCGGCATGCGCGGCGAGGCCGGTGAGGGCATCGTCACGATGCCGTCGATCCCGCGCATCGTGGCCGCGCAGCGAAAGGTCGCCGTCGAGAACGGCTGCGCGTTTTTCGACACGTTCACGGCCATGGGCGGACCGGGCACCATGGGCCGCTGGTACGACAGCGATCCACGGCTCGTGAGCGGCGACTTCACGCACACGACCAAGCAGGGGTCGGACCGCGTCGCGCGGCTCCTCGCCAAGGCGCTCACCGAGGGCTACGGGGCAACGGTCTCCGGCCGGCGAGCGACGGTCGTCGCGGAGGCGAGGCCCCCCGCCACCGACTGAGCGCCGTCAGGTCCGGACCAACGCGCCGCCCCACGAGAACCCGGCGCCGAAGGCGGCCAGCACGGTGTATCGCGCGGCCGCGACGCGCCCCTCCGCGTGCGCTTCGGAGAGCGCGATGAGCACGGACGCCGCGGACGTGTTGCCCCGCGTCGCGATGTTCGTGAACACGCGCTCCGCCGGCAGCTTCAGCGCCGTCGCCACCTGCCGGAGCAGATTCGAGTTCGCCTGGTGGAACACGAAGAGCCCGATGTCGTCGAGCGTGAGTCCGCTCCGCGAGACGAGGTCGGTCGTGGCGGCCTGGAGCTTCCGGTTCGCCTGCAGGATCACCTGCCGGCC
>JAEUQS010000189.1 GCA_016789625.1 Acidobacteriota bacterium
CCCGGGAGACGGGCGGCCTCGGGACTCACCTCGGGGGCGGCGCACGCCACGGCCCCGAACGCGAAGAGCAGCGATGCACGAGCCGCATGCGCGAGGCTCCTACAACGGCGTTGCATCTTCATCGCGGCGGATTATGGCTTATGGGCCGGCGGGGAGGGACCGTCAGTCCCGGGTGGGGGTGCTCGCGGCCGCCGCGGCGCCGAAGGACGCCGTGGTCACGGCCGCCGAGGCACCGAAGGACGCCGCGCTCACGGCCGCCGCGGTCAGGGCGCGCCTCACGTGGAGGCGGAGGGGCCGCTCGAACGTGTGCTCGGTGGTGGTCTGGAGGCCCCGCACCGTGTGCGCCGAGTGGTTCCAGGCCGCGAGCGCCTCGCGCCGTTCCTCGATCCACGCCGCGGAGACCCCGCCGTGGGCGGAGAGCCGGTCGAGGCGCAGCCGCTGGAGACCCCGGTCGCCGATCTCGGGATGGTGGTTCACGCCCCACATCCGCGGATGCCGCCCGTCCCGGTCGCGGGCGACCTCCATCATCGTGAGGGCTTCCCCCGGGCCGCCCGGCTTTCCGTTCGATTCGTGAGCGAGCACGCGAGCGGCGCTCGAGCCCGTGGGCACGAGGTCGAAGAGCCGGCTGTCGAGCACCTCGACGACGGCGTCGTGCGAGGCCTCGAAGTAGCCGGAGAACCAGGGGTGAGTGCGGGCTTCCTCGGTCAGGACGTTCGAGACCGGACCGTGGCTCTTGCCGCCCTTCTCGGGTCCGCGGAGCACCGGCTCGGCCATGCCCGACCAGCGGCACAGCAGGCCGAAGGAATGGCAGATCGCGAGGAGAGCGAGGCTCTCGTTGCGAAGGGCCCCGTCGAAGAAGCGGAAGAGAGGCGCCTCCCACGACGGATCTTCCGCGACCCCCTGGGAGAACTCGGCGATGCCGTCGTTCCTGCGGGGATCGATGTCGCCGGGACCCCCGGTGCCCACGACGACGGTGTAGCGCTCGGCCGAGGCGGGGACCGCGAGGCCGCTCCGCACGTCGAAGCTCACGACGCGGAACTCGGGAGCGCCGGGTCCGATCAGAGCGCGCTCGTCGCGGCCCATGCCGAGGAGCGTGTCGACGATGGAGAAGTGCCCGAGGTTCGGGAATCCGTGGTGCATGTCGAGCACCGCGACATCCACGATACCGGGCACCGCGGGCGGCTCGTCACCGGCCTTCTCGACCCTCACGTAGTGAAGCGACGGGTCGTCGAACACGGAGCTGCCCCGCAGCTCCATCGGCGGTGCGCCAGGAAGTGTGTGCTCGGTGGTCATCAGGGTGTTCGGTGTTTCCCGTGTCGATGCTTCGGGCATGCCGGGACCCTATTGTGCCCCACCAGGCCCCTTTTTCTTCAGACCGTTTACGCTCGGCCTTCAACCCTTCTCTTCCTTGAGACCGCGTGTCATGAGCGCGCGCACGGCTTCGCGCGGGGCCACGCTGCCCGAGAGGATCCGGCCCACCATCTCGGCGATCGGCATCTCCACGCCCGCCTCGCGGGCCACCTCGAGGATCGCCGGGGTCGTCGCGACGCCTTCGGCGACCTCACCGCCGAGGCTCGCGAGCGCCTCGGCGAGCGTCGCGCCCTTCGCGAGGGCGAGCCCCACACGGCGGTTGCGCGACAGGTTCCCGGTGGCGGTCAGAATCAGATCGCCGGTTCCCGCGAGGCCCGAGAACGTCTCGGGGCTGCCGCCGAGCTTCGTGCCGAGGCGGCGGATCTCCGCGAGAGCGCGCGTCAGGAGCGCCGCCCGCGTGTTCTGGCCCAGCTCGAGCCCGTCCACGAGCCCGGCCGCGATCGCGATGACGTTCTTGGCGGCGCCAGCGATCTCGACTCCGGCGACGTCCTCGGACCGGTAGATCCGGAGCGTCGGGGATGAGAGCAGCTCCTGCAGGAACAGCGACACCGAGGGCTCGTACGACGCCACGACGGCGGCCGCGGGCAGCGCGCGCGCGACCTCGAGCGCGAACGTCGGCCCGGAGAGGATCGCGAGCCCGGAGGTCGAGCCCTGCACCTCGGCCATGACCTGGGTGATGCGCCGCCTGCTGCCCACCTCGATGCCCTTGGAGGTCGCGACCTGCGGAACGCCCGCGGGCAGAAACGGCCGGAGGCGCTCCATCTCCTTGCCCGTCGCCTGCACGGACACCGCCCACAGGACCGCGTCGGCGCCCGCGAACGCCCGCTCGGCGTCGAGCGTGATGTCGAGCGCGCCGGGCAGCGGAGGAGCGCCGGCGAGCGCCGGATGCTCGTGGGTCTCGAGCAGCCGGGCCACGAGCTCGGGCCGCCGTCCGAGCAGGGAAACCGAAAGGCCGGCGTTCACGCCGTGAACGGCCAGCGCGGTCCCCCAGGCGCCGGTGCCCACGAGGGCGATTTTTCGAGGCGTGGAGAGCATCAGGCGGGTTCCAGTCTGCCGAGCTTTCGCTCCTCGCCGCGGTAAAGGCGTACGAGGTTGGCCCGGTGAGAGAAGACGAGGAGAAGCGCGATGGCGGCCGCGGTCAGGAACGTGGGGCCGAAGCTCCTCTGCCAGCCCGCCACCGCAAAGGGCATGAGCACGGCAGTCGTCACCGAGCCCAGCGAAACGTACCGCGTGAGGGCGACGAGGAGGCCGAACACGACGAACATCGCCGCGAGCGGCACGGGCGCGATCACGGCGAAGGCGCCCACCGCCGTGGCGACGCCCTTGCCGCCGCGGAACTGGAAGAAGCACGGGAAGACGTGACCCAGCACGGCCGCGAAACCGCCCGCCGCGGTGTAGCGCGCATCGTGCGTGAGCACCGCGAGAAGGGACGCCCCGAAGACGCCCTTGAGCGCGTCGAGGAGGAGCACGGCGAGCGCGAGGGACTTGCCCGACGTTCTGAGGACGTTCGTCGCTCCGGCGTTGCCCGAGCCCAGGCTGCGCACGTCGCGGCCCGTCGCGACACGGACGAGGATCGTCGCGAACGTCAGTGACCCGACGACGTAGGCCAGGAGGAGACCCAGCGCCGCGCCGGGGCTCATCTACTGGGTATCCCGTTCCGGGATCCCTTCGGCCCACCGGCGGAGAACGTCAGGGCACGCGTCACGTGCGCCCGGTCTCCAGGCGGCCCATCAGGTACTGGCGCAGCAGCACGAGCGCGAGGGCCGTCGTCCAGCGGCGGATCATGGCGCGCTCCCCGGGCAGCATCACCTTGCGGTGCGCGCGGGTCCCGTCCGCGGCGTCGAGCGCGATGTGCACCGTGCCGACGGGCTTCTCGGGGGTGCCGCCGCCGGGCCCCGCGACGCCCGTGATCGCGAGCGCGACCGTCGACGAGAAACGCCGGCGGGCCCCCGCCGCCATCTCGCGAGCGGACTCCTCGGAAACGGCTCCGTGCCGGAGGAGCGTCTCCTCGGCCACGTAGGCGATCTCGCGCTTGGCCTCGTTCGCGTACGTCACCGCGGCGCCGAGGAAGTAGTCCGAGGAGCCCGGCACGTCGGTGATGCGCGCCGCGAGGCCGCCTCCCGTGCAGCTCTCGGCCAGGGACAACGTGAACGAGCGCGTGCGGAGCAGGTCTCCGACGACGCCTTCCAGGGTCTCCTCGTCGCGGCCGAAGATGTCGGCGCCGAGCGCCTTGCGGAAATCCGACTCGAGCCGGTCGAGGAGCTCCGTCGCCTCGGCCTTCGTGCCGCGCGCCGCGAACTGGAGGAGCACCTCGCCGGGAGAGGCGAGGATCGTGAACGGCACGTCGGGGTGCGCCTCGTAAACGGGCTTCGCGCGCTCTTCCACGAGGCTCTCGGGGAGGCCCGCGGTCTTCAGGATGCGGAGGTGGAGGCCCCGGCCGTCGGTGCCGCGCGCGAGGAGCGGACGGGCCCCGTCCGTCCACATGCCCTTCATCTCCACCGGGACTCCGGGCAGCAGCACCACGGTGCGGCCTCCCGCCTCGAGGAGATAGCCGGGCGCCGAGCCGCGCGGGTTCGGGAGCACCACGGCGCCCTCGATCACGTCGGCCTGCTTCTCGTTGACCTTCGGCATCGTGATGCCGCGCTTTCGGAATCGCTCCACGAGGCGCGCGAGGATCTCCTCGTCGCGCACGAGAGCCCGCCCGAAGACGTGCGCGACGGCTTCCTTGGTGCGGTCGTCGTCGGTCGGGCCGAGCCCGCCCGTGATCACGAGGAGGGGCGCGGCTTCCAGCGCCGCGCGGATCTCGGCGACGAGCTCGTCCCAGGCGTCTCCGACGCAGGCCTTGCGCACCACGCGGATGCCCAGCGCCGCGAGCTCGCCCGTGAGAAACAGGGAGTTCGTGTCGAGCCGCGTCGTGCCGAGGAGCTCCGTGCCCACGGCCAGAATCGAAGCGATCCCGCTCAAGCGCTCGTCTCCTGGGGCTCTTCGACGAAGAGGAGGGACAGCTCTTCCCATTCGCCCATGCGGGCCTCCAGCTCCTTTTTCACGTGCTCCTTCTGGGCGAGGATGGCCTTCACCCTCCCGCCTTCGCGAACGACCTCGGGCGTCGCCAGGGTCTCGTCCAGCCCGCGGATCGACTCCTCCATCCGCGCGATCTCGTCCTCGAGCTCCTCCAGACGCCTGCCGGCCTTCTGGCGTTTCCGCTCCGCCGCCTTGTCCTTCCTGCCCTTCGGCTGCAGACCGTGCGTCAGGTGGGTGATGTCCGAGAGGGTCGGGACCTTCGGAGCGGTGGCCGTGGCAGCGCGCTCGGCCTTCTCGCCTTCGACGCGCCGCTTCACGAGGTCGGTGTAGTTCCCGTCGTGGAGCGTCGCCGTGCCGTCCTTCACCTCGAGCACCTGCGTCGCGAGCCGGTCCACGAACCAGCGGTCGTGCGAGACGAACACGATGGCGCCTTCGAAGCCGGTGAGGGCGTCCTCGAGCTGCTCGCGCGCGTCGAGGTCCAGATGGTTCGTGGGCTCGTCGAGGAGCAGCAGGTTCGCGCCGCCGAACACGATCCGCGCGATCGAGAGCCGGCCCTTCTCGCCGCCCGAGAGCGTACCGATCTTCTGGAACACCTCGTCGCCGCGGAAGTCGAAGATCGCGAGGAAGTCCCGCGCCTCGGGCTCCTTCATCGACGGATCCAGATCCATCACCGCGTCGAGGAGCGTGGATCCCGGCGAGAGATCGGCCATCTCCTGGTCGTAGTAGCCCACGAGGACGCCCGTGCCGAACTGCACCGAACCCGATATCGGCGCGAGCACGCGCGCGAGGGTCTTGAGGAGCGTCGTCTTGCCGCAGCCGTTGGGGCCCCACAGGGCCACGCGGTCGCCGCGCCGGAGCAGCATCGTCACCGGGGCGAGCAGCGCGCCCGTCTCGGGATATCCGGGCACGAGCGCCTTCGACTCGAGGACGCGCTCGCCGCTCGCCCTCTGCTCCTCGAAGCGAAACGTCACGTCGTTCGCGTCTTCCTCGGGCGCGTCCACGCGCTCGAGCCGCGCGAGGAGCTTCCGGCGTCCGCGGGCCTGCTTGGTCTTCTGGCCCGCGATGTTCCGGCGGATGAACTCCTCGGTCCGCTCGATCATCTCGCGCTGCTCGGCGTAGGCCTTGCGGCGCACGCGGTCGCGTTCGGCCTTGAGCTTGCGGTACGTGTCGTAGTCGCCGGGGTACTCCTCGAGACGGCCCAGGGCCACTTCGACAATCCGGTCGGCCACGGAGTTCAGGAATTACCGGTCGTGCGAGACGACGAGCGCGGCCAGGCCGGCCTTCTCCGAGCGCTCGCGCAGCCAGGTCTCGAGGAACTCGATGCCGGCCACGTCGAGGTGGTTCGTGGGCTCATCGAGGAGGAGCACGGACGCCGAGGTGAGCAGCAGCCGGGCGATCTGCGCCCGGTGCTTCTGGCCGCCCGAGAGCTCGCCCACCGGACGGTCCCACACCTCGCGCGGAAGCCCCACGCCCGAGAGCACGCGCTCGACGCGGGACTCGGCCTCGTAGCCCCCCTCTCTCTCGAACCGCTCCCGGGCCTCGTCGTACGCCGAGAGGAGGTCCTCGAGCCCCGTGTCCGCGGAGCTCTGGGCCATGCCCTCCTCGAGCCGGCGGAGGTCGTCCTCGAGCCCCACGAGATGGGCGAGCGCACGCGCCACGAAGGCGCGGAGCGGTTCGTCCCCCTCGGGCTCCACGGCCTGGTCGAGCGAGGCGAACGTCGTGCCGCCGGCCGTGTGGAGCTTTCCGGCATCGGGCTCCACGAGCCCCTGCACGATCCGGAGCACCGTGGACTTCCCGGCCCCGTTCCGGCCCACGAGGCCCACGATGCGGCCGGGGTCGTGCTGCCACGTCGCGTCCTTCAGGACCTCTTTGGGGCCGTAGGCCTTCGCCACGCCCGACAGCCGGTACAACACCGCCCGGAGGATAAGGGCCCCACCCCGTGAAGTCACATCCGGGTGCGCCGTCTCACACCCCCGCTCTTCACGGCCCCGGCCCTTCGTGAAAAGATGCTCGAAACACCCGGCTGACAGACAGGATTCCCGGCGGTCCGGAGGACCGCTCGCGGAGGAAGAGGAGAATTCATGAAGCTCATCCCCACCACGATTGCCCTCGGCGCGCTGCTCTCGGCGACGACCCTTCTCGCAGAGAGCCCGGTTCAGATGCAGCCCGCGGCCAAGGGCAACTGCCCCGTGGCCGCGCCGGTCGTGACCGTCACCACCGTCACGCATCTCAACTCGGGCGGGGCCTGCCCCGTCGAGAACGAGTGCTTCAAGGTGGACTGGACCTCCACGGGCGTGAACCCCACCGGCTTCAAGGCCGACTTCAAGGTCGTGGTGGCGGGTCAGACGAAGACGGCCACGCCCAAGACGCTGCCCGGCTCCGCGCGCACGGCCACGTTCAACATCTTCATGAACGGCGCCCCGACGTCCTACGACGCCAAGGTGACGGCCGACTTCGCGAGCTGCGTGACGGCCGGCAAGGCCGCGAATTTCTAAAGGGTGATCGCTTTTGTCCGGGGAGCGCGGTCAGTCGATCCGCGCTCCCCTCGACCGCTCGTCCACGATCCGCAGGTGATGCGCGTTGTGGTAGAGCGTGAAGAAGAGCATCTCCCGCACGGTGAGCTTCCCGAGGAGCGGATGCGGCAGCCGGTAGCGGTCGAGCGCGCGCTCGTCCCACTTCGCCGCCGCGGCGGCAAGACCGTGCGCGGTCTCGCGCCAGCTCGCGCAGACCTTCGCACGCGCCGCCTCGCGCTCTGACTCCACGGGCGGCACTTCCTGGGTCGAGGGCGTGAAGCGGCCGGCCGTCGCCCCCGCGGCGAGCTTCGCCCGGTAGACCGTCACCATCTCGTCGAACGGCCGCGACGGCCGGAGCGCCGGTCCGAAGAGGACGAACAGCGCCGGCTTCGGAAGGCCCAGCGCGCGCGCCACCGGCCGCACGGATTTCGTCAGATGGCGAACGTGGTCCCGCGGGGACCAGTGGCTGCCCTGAGGCGCGAAGAACACCTCGAGCCCAAGCGCGTCCACGAGCTCCTCGGACTGCGACTGCAGCCGGGAGAGCGCCGCGATGATCTCGCCCCCCGTCCTGGGGCTGCCCGTTTCGAGGCCCATCTACACGGGCCGCGGCAGGCGGATCCAGAACGTGGAGCCGCGTCCGGGGTGCGACTCCACGCTGATCTCGCCGCCCATCAGCTCGGCGAGCCGCTTCGTGATCGCGAGACCCAGCCCCGTGCCTCCGTACTTCTTCGCCGTGGTGGCCTCGGCCTGGGAGAACGGCCGGAAGAGCCGGGCCTGCTGCTCCTTCGTCATCCCGATGCCGGTGTCGATGACGGAGAGCACGGCCCAGCGCGTGGTGCCTTCGTCCTGCGTGCCGCCGCGCAGCGTCACCGTGCCGCCCCGCGTGAACTTGGCCGCGTTCGAGAGCAGGTTGTAGAGGATCTGCTGGAAGCGCATCGGGTCGGCGTACAGCTCGCCCAGCCCGCGCATTCCCTCCACCACGAACGCGTTCTCGTTCTGCTCGACGAGCGGCCGCACCGTGGCGACCACGTCGTTCACCATCTGCGCGATGTCGAACGTCTCGGGCGCGAGCTCGAGCCGGCCCGCCTCGATCTTCGAGAGATCCAGCACGTCGTTGATGAGCCCCAGCAGGTGATGCGAGGCGCCCGCGATGCGGTCCAGGTCGCCCAGGAACTCGGAGAGGCCGCGCTCCCGCGCGTCCTCGCGCAGCATCTCGGCGTAGCCGATGATCGCGTTCAGCGGCGTCCGCATCTCGTGGCTCATGCTCGCGAGGAACGCGCTCTTGGCCTGGTTCGCCGCCTCGGCCGAGTCCCGCGCGAGCTGGAGGCCCTCGGCCTTGCGCCGCTCGGCCGTCAGGCGGATGGTGCGGAGCTTGATCGCCACCGAGTTCGCGAGGGCCGACACGAGCCGCAGATCCTCTTCGCTGAAGACGCGCGCCGCCAGGCGCACCTCGAGGTAGACCATGCCGACGACCTCGTCCTCGGCGAGGAGCGGCGCGGCGAGGCACGACTTCACGCCCATCGCCTGCATCGAGGACGTCGCCGCCGGCGCGTCCCCCGAGCCACCCAGGAACACGGCTCCGCGCTTCTCGTCGAAGACACCCCGCACCACGGTGCGCGGAACCTTCACGTCGGGGCCGACGACGACGCCGGGCGCGAGCACGGAGGCCGTCTCCACGAGCTCGCCCGCGGCATCGCGCAGCACCACGAGGCCGCGATCGGCCGAGAGCAGGGGCAGCAAGCGCCCCACGATGAAGCGCGAGAGCTCCTCGGGTGTGCGGTCCTCGAGCATCTCGCGGGAGACCTCGTAGAGCAGCTCGAGCATCTCCGACCTTCGGTGCGGGTTCCCTCCGGGAGCCATCGCGTACAGCTTCACGTCGGTGGTGGCCGAGGGCTGCTCGTCCGAGGGCTCGAAACGCGCCTTCGCGGGCTGCTCGTAGGCGATGGTGCTTTCCCCGAGCACCAGCTCGTCTCCGAACGTCAGAGGCGTCACCGC
>JAEUQS010000212.1 GCA_016789625.1 Acidobacteriota bacterium
GCGGGCAGGCCCCGAAGCTCGTCACCCTGACAGTTCGGCTCGGGGTACCAGGCGACGCGGACGGAAAGGGCGCCGGACGCGCGGGGTGCGTTCGGCAGATACACCGAGGCGCCCAGATCGTAGAGCCGGTAGCCCTCCACCGCGACGCACTGGACGAGGACGTCCTTGTCGGCCGGGTCGTTCTGGACGCCGATCTTGGCCGAGCCGCGTGAGCCGGCGCCGAACGCCGACCAGGAGACCCTCTCGGCTCGCGACCAGCCTGCGAGGTTCTCGCGGAAGTCCCCGTTCCCCAGGAGGTTGGGCTGCTGGCCATGGGCGGTTGCGGCTCCGAGCACACAGAGCGTGCCGAAGCCGAGTGCGGCGAAAAGGGATGTTTGTGAGCTCATGGCTTGCCTTCCTTCAACGGATCTGCGGGTCGTTCACGGGCGGGACCCACGTGGGATCGCCCGAGAGGTTGTCGATAGCGATCACGAACGGATGCACGGGCACCGAGGCCGCGAACGTCGCGAAGGCGCCAACCGTCGTGTCGAGGGAGGCGCCCGCCGCGCCGAACAGGTCGTTGATCTGCAGCCAGACGCCGGCCGCCACCTTGCGCGTGACGACGCTCCCCAGCAGCGTGCCGTCGCCGTTGTGCACCGAGAACGCGATCGTGATCTCGCGGTCGCTCGGGTTCATCACCCCCGCGTTGACGCGGCGCCCGGCCCTGGGCTCGGCTCCCGAGAGCCCCAGGAACAGCGCGTCGTCCGTCGCCTCCGACTGTGCCCGAGCGGGCACCGACATGCCGTTGCCCGGGTTTTCGGGGTGCCGCGTCGAGGCCCGCGAGAACGCCTGGAGCGGGCCGTCGCCGGCGTCGTACTCGATCTCGATGGCCGAGGCGAAGTTCCGCTTGTTGAACTCCGTTCCGAGCACGTTCGGGAACACCCGCGTCTCCCGCGCGCCGAGGGAATAGGCGATCGCGGCCGAGGAGCACGGCACATCTGCGGCGCACCTCAGGCGCAGCACGAAGCCGCGGGGCCGGTTCGTGGGGTTGCGCACGAAGAGGTCGCTCTGGAAGCGCTCGCCGTGCGCGCCCGCGACGTCGGCCGCCGTCGGCACGATCAGCGTCGACGCGAACGTCACGGCTTCGAGCGACACGTCGTCGAGGTACATCTGGGAGGCCTTGCCGCCCGATCGCGCGTACACCACCACCGAGGCGGAGGTCGCCCCTTCGGGCGCGACGAGGCCTTCGGCTCGAACGCGCTGCCAGGCCTCCGGCGCGCGGAACGTCACGTCCAACTCGGCACCACCGGGCAGAGGACTTCCCGAGCAGGCCCCGGCATGCCAGTAGAGCCGGACCGAGAGCCCGCCCACCGACTCGCGGTCGTAGGGCACACGCGCCACGGCCGAGAGGTCGTAGAGCCGGCCGGGCTGAACGGCCGTGCAGGCCCCCAGGGCCGGCACGCCGATGGAGCCGAACTCTCCCCGGAGCACGGCGGCCCCGGGAGAGCGCTCTCCTTCGGGCGACCAGGTGACCGGCGCGACGACGTCCCAGCCGGTCAGGTCGTTCGAGAAGCCGCCGTTGGGAAGGAGGTTGGCGGCGCGCGCCTGGAACGCCGCCGCGAACGAGGCGAGAAGGGCGGTGGCGAGGGCGGCCCGCCAGGCCGTGTCCGGGAGTTTCGGACCGAGGAGGTCGGGGGTGCGGTGTCTCATGCGCCGAACCTGGGCGGTGCCGGTCTCATCCGCCTCAAGACGGGCTCATTTGTTGGTTAGACTTCGATCACGAAGTTTCGTGATGTCGAGCAACCCGAGCCAGATCAACGAGTTGTACGAATTCGGCCCCTTCCGCCTGGATCTCCTCGCGCACCTTCTTTTTCGCGAAGGGGTGCCGGTTCCGCTGGCGCCCAAGAGCTACGACGTCCTCGTCTACCTGGTGAAGAACCCCGGCCGGGCCATCTCCCGCGAGGACCTCCTCACGGCCGTCTGGCCCGACACCGTCGTGAGCGACGCCAGCCTCACCCAGGCCGTGTTCCTCCTTCGAAAAGCGCTCGGCGACGGCGACGAGGGCTGGATCGAAACCGTCCCCAAGGTCGGCTACCGGTTCAAGGACGCCGTGCGACAAATCGATCGGGCGGTGGAAACAGCCCCACCGGCGGCAGAGGCGCCTCCGGAGCCCGTCGCTCCCATCGGCCTCTCCCGACGTCGGCTGCTCGCCGGGAGCGCCCTCGGCCTTCTCGGAGTGGGTGCGGCGGCAGTGATCTTCAGATCGCGCCGCCCTGCCGTGCCGCAATCGCGGCCGACGACACCCCCGCCAAGCTCCCTCCTACGGGTGGAACGAGAGTTGCGCGTGCCGCCGGACGCCGAGAGGATCCTGGGCACCACCGAGGGCACGCTCGTCTTTTCCGCCCCCGGCGCCTACTACCTGCAACCGCTCGACGGCGCGGTGCCGGCGTCCCGCCTCCCGCTCACCGCAGGCGAGCGCGTTGCGGACCGGCTCGTCGAGGACGATCTCGTGGTGGTCTCCGGAACCAGCGTCCTCAGGCGCCACGCCCTGAAGCAGACCGACCGCACGCTCGGCACGGTTCCGGAGGAAGCCGCCGCGAACGTGACGCGCGTCCTCGTTTCCGATTCGGGGCGGCATCTCGTCCTCGCGGGTCCCGCGGCCGTTTTCGTCTTCGCGCTGCCTCAGCCGCCAGACCTCGACCAGAGCGGACGGCAGCTCACGCCCTCGGCCCAGCTCCGGCCCGGCGTCCTGCCGGGCGAAGTGCTCGCGGTTTCCGAGCTCTTCCTCGCGCGGGTAGCGGGTGCGGGCGCTCCCCTGCGTGCTTTCGAGCTCGCGACCGGCAAGCCCATCCTCGAGGCTCCGTTCGCCGAGCTGGAGCCTCACCACATCGCGATCGACGATGCCACGGGCCGTATCGCGGTGTCGGGAGCGTTCGATTCGATCGCCCTCTTCTCGGTCGAGAAGGGTGCCCGGCCGGAGCGCATCCCGCGTCGCGGCTGGACGCACGGCATGGCCTTCGTCCCCGACGTGCCGACCCTGGTCGTCAGCGGCTATGGGGGCCTGTCCGCCCATCGCGACCGTCCCGTCGCCGAGCTGCCGGGCGTCGCCACGGC
>JAEUQS010000260.1 GCA_016789625.1 Acidobacteriota bacterium
GACGTTCACGTTCACGTGCGCCCCGAACGACACGCACAACTGTCTGCTCCGGGCCTACGTGAGGTCCGGCGTCGTCACGCGCATCGGTCCCACGATGCGCTACGGCGAGGCCACGGACCTCTCCGGCAACCGCGCCACGCACCGCTGGGATCCGCGCGTCTGTCAGAAGGGCCTCGCGCTGACGCGGCGCTTCTACGGCGACCGCCGCGTCAACGGCTGCATGGTGCGCGCCGGCTTCAAGAAGTGGGTCGACGCCGGGTACCCGCGCGGGAAGGACGGGCGCCCCTCGATGGAGTACTTCCAGCGGGCGCGGGACGAATGGGTGCGGCTGACTCACGACGAGGGAGCCGCCATCGTCGCGCAGACGCTCGCGAACATCGCCGAGACCTACAGTGGAGACGAAGGCGCCCGGCGGCTCCGGGAGCAGCACTACGACGAGGAGATGATCAAGGTCACTCAGGGCGCCGGCACGCAGGTCATGAAGTTCCGCGGCGGCATGCCGCTCCTGGGCATGACGCGGGTGTTCGGTCTCTACCGCATGGCCAACTCCATGGCGCTCCTCGACGCGAAGATCCGGAAGGTCGGGCCCGACAAGGCCCTCGGCGGGCGCGGGTTCGACAACTACTCCTGGCACACCGATCTGCCGCCCGGCCACCCGATGGTGACGGGACAGCAGACCGTGGAGTTCGATCTCTCGGCCGTCGAGCACGCGAAGACCGTCGTCGTGTGGGGCATGAACTGGATCTGCACCAAGATGCCCGACGCGCACTGGCTTACGGAGGCCCGGATCAAGGGCACGCGCGTCGTCGTGATCGCCTGCGAGTACTCGGCCACGGCCACGAAGGGGGACGACGTTCTCGTGGTGCGGCCCGGCACGACGCCGGCCCTCTCGCTGGGCCTCGCTCACGTCCTCCTGAAGGAAGGTCTCTACGACGCCGACTACGTGAAGCGCTGGACCGACCTGCCGCTCCTCGTGCGCACGGACACCCTGAAGTACCTGAAGGCCACGGAGGTCTTCGGCGGAGTGGCCGCCGAGCTCACGAACCAGACGCGGCTCCTGAAGGAAGGGGAGAAGGAGCCCCCGCCCGGCCTCCACCGGGAGATGCTCATTCCCGAGGCCATGCGTAAGGACTGGGGCGACTACGTGTACTGGGACCGCAAGGCGAACGGCCCCCGGGCGATCACGCGGGACCAGGTGGGCGCGAAGTCGCAGGTCGACGATCCCCAGCTCGAGGGCAGCGTCGAGGTGACGTTGGCCGACGGGAAGAAGGTCCGCTGCCGGCCCGTGTTCGATCTCGTGAAGGAATACTGTGCGCATCTCGATCCGCAGACGATCGAGGAGCTCACCTGGGCTCCGGCCGCCGCGGTACAGGCCCTCGCGCGGGACCTCGCGAAGGCGCCGGGGACGACGCTCTTCGCGCTCGGGATGGGTCCCAATCAGTTCTTCAACAGCGACAACAAGGACCGGGGCGTCTTCCTGCTCGCGGCCCTCACCGGCAACGTGGGCAAGGTGGGCGGCAACGTGGGCTCCTACGCGGGCAACTACCGCGTGGCGCTCCTCAACGGCATTCCGCAGTACATCAACGAGAACCCGTTCGACATCGAGCTGGACCCGGCCAAGCCCGCCCGCCCGAAGCAGTACTGGCGGGCCGAGTCGGCCCACTACTACAACCACGAAGACCATCCCCTTCGCGTGGGGAAGAAGCTTCTGACCGGCCAGACGCACATGCCTGCGCCCACGAAGTCGATGTGGTTCGCGAACGCCAACTCCATTCTCGGCAACGT
>JAEUQS010000265.1 GCA_016789625.1 Acidobacteriota bacterium
GGGGGATTCACCAGCTGCACGGCCGGCGGGTTCGTGTCGAAGTGGACGAACGTGCGAACGTCCGTCTGCATCGCGTTCCCCTGGCTGTCCCGGAGCCGCGAGATCGTGATCCTGCGGCGGCCGTTGTCGCCGGCGAGGGAAAGGCCCTGGGGCTGGCGCACGACGAACGTGTACCCGCCCCGTGTGAGGAACATCGTCGACGGAATGGGCGTGAAGAGCACGCCACCGCCTCCGTCGGCGCGGCCGTACTCGAGGACCGCCGCGTCGTTCACGCCGTCGCCGTCTAGCTCCGCTGCCGTGCCGGAGACCGGCTCGTTGAAGTCGAACGCCAGCTCGGCCTGTGGACTGACGGGTCTGTCGAGGGCAGGGCTCGTCGCGACGATCTGGGGGCCGACCGTGTCCGAGGTCGTGAAGCTCGAGCCCACGTCGCCGGAGCTGGTGAGCTGACGGCCCGCGCGATCCCGGACGCCACCCGGACCGCCCACGACCACGATCGCGTAGACGGCCCGGTTCTCGTAGAGCGCCGACGGCGTGAAGCGGACGACCGCGCGGCCGGTGGCGTCCAGCGAGGAGACAAACGCACCCGGGGCCTGCGACCCGCCGGGCGCGAGCACGCGGAAGAACGTGGGCAGCGCGGCCGTGACCGAGGGATGAAGGGCCTCGGAGAACAGGATCTCCACGATCGCGAGGCGCGACACGCTCGTCTGTCCCGGAGGCGGCGACACCGACACGATGCGCGGGGCGGCGGCATCGAGCACGAGGGGGGCGAGCGCGTTGAGGGTCCCGTTCGGACCCGACAGGGTGCCTCCGGCCGAGGCGATCGCGAGCGAACCGTCCTCTGCGGCGAGTTCCGCAGCAACGGAGAACGCCCCGATTCGCAGGGCATCGAACCGATAGGAGCCGTCGGCGCGCGACGACATCACCTGCGTCCGATTGCCCGCGTCGGTGATCCTCACGATCGCGCCGGCCTGGGGAACGCGCGTGCCGGGATCGTCGACGTCCCCGACAGGCGCCGCGAACACCATGCCCTGAGCGGAGACCGCGGCCTCGAGCGTCACGGTGACGTCGGCGACCTCATCATCGTAGGTGAGCGTGAAGGACGTGAGCCCGCCCAACCCCGACGAGGTCTGAGCCGTCGCCGTGTGTGCCCCCGCCGGGACCCCGGTGAACGTCGCGACGCCCGCCGCATTCGTCGCCGAGCCGTAGGGCCCCCCGGGCGCGTTCACATAGACGTTTGCTCCCGAAACGAGCGCGCCTCCACCGTCCCTGACAGTCACACGGACGGCTCCCTCCGCGGTGAGCACGAGCCGGTACGGGTCGGAGGCGGTGCCGGCACCCACGAGCTGGGCGCCCTGCGCCGTGGCCGTCCGCTGTTCGCCTCCGACCTCGGACACCGTGACGCGGAGGGGCCGGCTCGAGAGCACCCCGTCGAACGTGAAGAGGTGATTGGGAAACGGCGATGTGGGCCCGAGAAGGCTCACGTCGAAGCTGCACGGGAATCCGGGCGAAGGGCATCCCGGCGGCTGCGACAGCCGCACCGACACGATCGCGCTCGTCGTATCCAGCTCGAAGAGATGCGGCGGCGCCGTGCGGTTCTCGAAGACCCTCACGGAACGGGAGGCCGTTGGCTCCAGCACCAGCGCGAGCTCGGCCGTGGGCGATGTGGGCGTCAAGGCGACCGAGGTCGCGGCCCTCCGCGGTGAGGCGGGCGCCGTGGCGTCGACGGCGTACGTTCCAACGGGCAGCCCGTCGAAGAGGAAGGCTCCCGGCGTGGCGCCGGATGCGGTTGTCGCGAGCGCACGGATGCTGGTTCCCCAGCTGCGGCCGTTCACGTTCCCCAGGATCTGGACCGTCCCTCCCGCGACCCCGACGGTGCGCGCCGCGTCGTCCCACAGGGTGCCGCCGATGCGTCCGCGGGTGTCGAGGAGGATCTGTCCGGAAACCGTCTGGCCCGCCGTCAGGATCCGAAGCCCGTCGACGCGTCCCGCGCGGCCCGAGGGCGCGTGGAAGGCATGTATCGAGTAGGTCCCGAGGGCGAGC
>JAEUQS010000341.1 GCA_016789625.1 Acidobacteriota bacterium
GGACGCGCCCATCCGGCTCGCCGAGATCGACCCCTGGAGCCTCGACGAGGGCTCGCGGCGCTTCCGCGAGGCCGCTCAGCGCCGGGGGGTCAAGGCTCTGGTGCCGCTCGCGACCCGCGGACGCCTCTTCGGCGTGCTGGCGGCGACGCGCAAGAAGTCCGAGGAGGAGCTCGACCGCGAGGACCTCGATCACCTCATGACGCTCGCGAACCAGGGCGCGCTGGGGCTCGAGGCGGCCTCGCTGCACGAGGAGCTCAAGCGGCGTGCCGAGATGGAGCGCGACCTCGAGATCGCGCGCGACATCCAGATGAGCCTCTTTCCGCGCGAGCTGCCCGTCGTCGCGGGGTTTTCGTTCTTCGGCAGCAGCCGTCCCGCGCGCGTCGTGGGAGGCGATTTCTACGACTTCCTGGAAGTCGAGGCGAATCCGTCGTCGGGCGCCGGGGCCCGCCTCGGGATCGTTCTTGGAGACGTCTCCGGAAAATCGGTGGCCGCGTCGCTCCTCATGGTCGCCGCAAAGGAGATCGTCCACGCGCTGGCCATGGCCGATCCGGACCCTGCGGTGGTGTTTCGCGACGCGAACAAGCGCATCTACGACATCAAGCGCCGCATGTTCGTCTCGTTGGCCTATTTCCTGCTGGACCCGGTGGAGATGTCGCTCCGCTATTCGATCGGAGGTCAGCCGACGCCGCTCCTCGTGCGCAAAGGCGCGCGCGAGGCGGTGGAGATTCCGACGCCGTCGACCCGACTGCCGCTGGGAGCGTTCCGGGAAGTCGTTTACGAATCCTCGACACTGTATCTGTCGGAAGGCGACACGCTGCTTTTTTACACAGACGGACTGAACGAAGCCATGTCCTTGGATCAGACGCCGTACGGCGACGAGAGGCTGAAAGCCTCGCTGGTGCGACATGCCTCGAGACCGCTCGACGAGCTCTCGGAGGAGATCTCGGAGGACATCCGACAGTTCACTTACGGAGCCGAGCAGTACGACGACATGACGTTCGTGCTTCTCCGCGTCTCGCGGAGCCGGAAACGCGAAACCTCGAGGCCCGATCGCTCGTATCCTGACGAAGGAGAGGTCTCACCTTGACCAAGAAGTCCACTTTCGCCGCTGCCGTTGCCGCGCTCCTCCTCGCGGCCGGGGGTGCGACTGCTGCGGCTCTCCTCCTCAACCGGCGCGACGTCACCACGTCCTCCCCCGAGGCGTATCGGCTCTACCGGCTCGGCCGGGAGAACGAGCTGAAGCTCTACAACCGGGAAGCCCTCGCCTCCTACGCCGAGGCGCTTTCTCACGACGGGCGCTTCGTGATGGCGACCCTCCGCCTCGCGATGCTCATCTTCCCCAGGGACCCGGCCCGCGCCAAGGACCTCATCCGCTCGGCCGAGAGGTATCGCGACGGTCTCACCCGGAGGGAGCAGCGGATCCTGGATCTCCACGTCGCCGACTTCGGGGGCGATTCCGAGAAGTACGGCGCGCTCGTCGACCAGTACCTCAAGGAGTTCCCCGACGACACCGAGGGGTACATGCGCAAGGCCCGGCAGCTCGTGAGCGCCGGCAAGATGCCCGAGGCCATCGCGGTCTACGAGCGCATCCTCTCGATCGACCCGAACGACGCGTTCGCCTACAACACCCTCGGCTACTACTTTCTCCAGCAGGGCGACTTCGCGAAGGCCGAGGACTACCTCCGCCGCTATCGTTTCCTCGCCCCGGACCAGGCGAACCCCTACGACTCCCTCGGCGAGCTCTTCACCACCACCGGCCGGTACGACGAGGCCGAGGAGAGCTTCAAGAAGGCCCTCGAGATCAAGCCCGACTTCCATCATTCGATAGGAATGCTCGGCACGGTCGCCCTCGGCCGCGGGGAGTACGAGAAGGCCGCGACGCGGTACGAGCAGGCCGCCCTGGTGGCCGAGAAGCCGGGCGAGAAGGGCGAGCTGTTCATCGCCGCCGCGTACTCGCTGGCCTTCGTGGGCCGCCGTGAGGAGGCTCTCTCCAAGCTCCTCACCATCGAGTCGTCGATTCCCTCGCTGGCCGAAAGCGAGCGGCCGTACGTCACTGCCCGGCTCCACCAGGTGCGGGGCATCGTCCTGTCGATCCTCGGGGACGGCGCGGCGGCGCTGGCGGAGGTCGACGAAGCGGCGAAGGTCGCCGAGCTCCTGCCCGCGCCGAAGAAGGAAGGCTGGAGCAGGAACCTCGTGCGCATCCGGTCCCTGGTCCTGGCGCGTCAGGGCCGGGCGGCCGAGGCGGTCGAGGGGCTCTCCCGGGACATGCCGAACGACCTCAAGGCGGACGGGCTCGGCTACTTCCCGGCCGTGTGGATGACCCGCATCGCGCTGGCCGAGAGCTACGTCGCGCTCGGAAAGACCGACGAGGCCCAGCAGGCGCTGTCTCCCATCTTCGAGAAGAACCCGCACTTCGAGCCAGCCGTCGCGACGGCCCGCAAGCTCGGCCTGGAGATCGAGGTCCCCCGCGTCCTCCCTGCGATTCAACTCGAGAAGGAGGCTGCGAAAAAGCTTTGAACGAGCTCCGCACGGTCTCCGCTCCGCCGGTTCCCGAGGCCTTCGTTCTGCGCAAGAAAGTCCTGCGTCTCGAGACGCTCTACGACATCAGCCGCGCGCTGGCCGTGCTGCGCGACGAAGACTCCTTCGTCGAGGAGGTCGCGGCCCGGAGCGTCGCCCTGCTCGACGCGGCGCGCGGGTTCGCCGTGACGTTCGAGGGAAGCGGAAGCCCGGGAGCGATCTCGGCGGTGGGATTCAATACGAAGCCCGACGCCATCGCCCTCGCGTCCGATTCCTTCGTCCTGGATCTCTGCCGCATCGTCGCACCGCTCCAGAGGGAGAACGAGACGGTCCTCGGACGGCGCGTACGGAGCGCCGTCGGGGTGCCCTTCGTGACGCGGGGCCACGTGGTGGGAGCGCTGGTGCTCATGGACCGCGAGGCCCGGAGCGGCGAGCCCAGCACGTTCGACGAGGAGGACGGCCGTTTCCTCGCGTCCCTCGCGGCGCTCGCGGCCCCTGCCCTCGAGGCGCTCCGCCAGCTCCGGGCCCTTTCGTTCGACATCGACCGCCTCCGCGAGGAGAACCGCGCGCTCAAGGGCACGCTCGGCGTGGACGAGGTGCTCGTGGGCGATTCGCTGCCCATGCGGCGGGTGAAGGACCTCATCGCCCGCGCCGCCTCCTCGCGGGCCAACGTGCTCATCCGGGGCGAGAGCGGAACCGGCAAGGAGCTCGCGGCCAAGCTGCTGCACTCGGGCTCCCCCCGGCGGGACGCTCCGTTCCTCGCGCTCAACTGCGCGGCGGTGCCCGAGCCCCTCCTCGAAAGCGAGCTCTTCGGCATCGAGAAGGGCGTCGCCACCGGGGTCGAGGCCCGCATGGGGAAGCTCGAGCTCGCCAACGGCGGGACGGTCTTTCTCGACGAGATCGCCGACGCCCCGCTCGCCATCCAGGCCAAGCTCCTCCGCGTGCTCCAGGAGCGCGAGATCGAGCGGCTCGGCGGACGCCAGCGCATCCCGGTCGATGTACGGGTTCTCTCCGCCACGCACGCCGACCTCGCGGGGGAGATCCAGCGCAAGCGCTTCCGTGAGGATCTCTATTACCGGCTCCGCGTGGTGGAGATCATCATGCCCGCCCTCCGGGACCGCAGGGAGGACATCCCGCGTCTGGCCGGGCACTTCCTCACCCGGATCGCGCAGCGGGACGGCCGCAGACCGCTCTCTCTCTCCCGCGATGCCGTGGCCGGGCTGCTCGGTTATCCGTTTCCCGGCAACGTTCGCGAGCTCGAGAACCTGCTCGAAGGGGCGGCCGCGCTCGTTTCTGGCGACGTGATCGAGTCGGCCGACCTCCAGTTCGGGGTGGGCACCGCCAAACCCCAGAGCGCCGCGGCAGCAGCCGCGCATCAGCTCGACCTCGCCGCGGTCGAACGCGACCACATCCAACGCGTTCTGGATTCTGTCGACGGGAACAAGAGCCATGCGGCCCGGCTGCTCGGGATCAACCGCCGAACCCTCTACCGCAAGAACGTGTCTTAGTGGCACACTGCGACATTAAGTCGCAGTAGTCGCTAACTTGCTGTATTTGAAGGGTTTAGCTCAGATATCCGGGTGGGGCATCCTGACTGTGTGACAATCGGCCTCGTATGGGGCGATTTTGAGAATGCGGTCTTGGTGGCAATAAACCCTTTGTTATCAACAATTTAAGCCCAGCCTGCCGGTTCGCCGTTACCGTGGCCCCCGCCTTGCAACGAGGGGATCAACAAGGAGGAGCCTGATGACCCCGAACGCCCAAGCCGCGGTGCACACCCCTGGGATCGACGCCTCGACGAGCTCGCTCTCGCCTTCGGCGACGCCCGGAGTTCTGGTGTCCCGTGAGCTGGCGGTTTACCTGTTGCTCGGTGCGCAGGCCCTTGTTTTCACGGCCGCGCTCGCGTCGGGTAAGATTCCGGACGTTGTCGCGCTCGCCTTTCGCGCCCTTCTCACCCTCTGAACGGGGGGCTAGCGGCTGATGTCGTTCGACAGGCGCGAAGTTCACCTCGAGATTCCGGTGGCGCCGGAGATGGAGATTGCCGCCACGGCGCTCGTCTCGGCCCTCGGCGAGTGGATGCAGATGGAGCGGGACAAGATCGAAGAGGTCAAGTTCGCCCTCGTGGAGGCGTGCATCAACGCCTTCGAGCACAGCGGGACCCCCGACCGAAAGGTGGCCATCGACTTCCTGCTGGATCCCAGCGGGGAGATCGACGGGCGGGCGGCTCTTCAGGTGGGCGTCTCCGACGGGGGCCACGGCTTCAACCCGGCCAACGTGCCGCAGCCCGAAATGATGACCAAGCTCAAGGCCCCGAGAAAACGGGGATGGGGCATCAAGATCATCGAGAGCCTGATGGACGACGTCCGCATCGAATCGAGCCCGCAGGGCACGCGCATCATCATGCGCAAGTACCGGTAGGATCCACCGAGAGAGCGCGAGAAGGACTTCGATGAGCGAGACCCTCAAGGTGAACGTGGAACGTCCGGGCGGCAACGTGGCCGTCCTCAAGACCGACGGGTACATCAACAACTCCGGGGGCGAGCTGATCGCGAAGGAGGCCTACACCCTGCTCGGTGAAGGCACCAACAGGCTGCTCCTGGACCTCGAGAAGACCAAGATCGTGAACTCGATCGGCATCTCGATCCTCATCGAGATCCTCGAGAAGGTCCTCGATCAGGGCGGGCGACTCGCGTTCTGCCACCTGACCCCGACGATCGACAAAACGTTCAAGATCATGGGCCTTGCGCAATATGCTCGCATCTACGAGTCCCCTGCCCCCGCCCTCAGCTGGCTCCGCGGCGAATCTGAGTAGCGCCGATCCGCTGGGCGCGCACGGACGCCTCGCGGCCATCGATCCCGGGGACGGCGAGGACACGCTCCTCTCTTCGATCCTGGGTGCGCTGCTCCTCGGCTCGGGCTCACCCTGCGGGCTGCTCGCGAGGCCGGGCGGCCTCCACGAGATCGTGGCGTCCGGGCTGCCGCTCGACGGGCCTCTCGCCGGCCACCTGCGCGAGGCGCTCGTTTCGGGCCGGGCGGCGCCGGAGGCGCTCGCCCCCGTGCTCGCCGAGGCCTTCGCCGGGGCCTTCGAGGCCGTCGACCCGCGGACCATTCCCCTCTCCGTCGACGACGAGACGCTCGCGTACCTCCTGCTGCCGAAACCGCCCGTGGACCCGGCCGGTTTCGCGTCGGTGGTGGCCCATGCGGCCTCTCTCCTCTCGCGGCACCAGATGGCGCTCCTCGTCCAGCGGGCCGATTTCGAGCTGAAATCCCGGGTCTGGGAGCTGGAGAGCCTCTACCAGGTGGGACTCTCCATCGCCGGCACCCTCGACTGGGAGTCGCTGGCCGACGACATCCTCATGAACAGCGTGTCGCTCCTCAACGCGGCAAAGGGCGCGCTCCTCGTGAAGGACATCGCCGGAGAAGGGCAGATCCTCCTCAAGGACTTCGGCGGGCACCTCCTGCCGGCCGCGACCGACATCGATCTGCCGGGTGACCTGTACGTCTCGAACAGCCTCGAGGACCGGATCGAGTCGCTCCGGGGCGCGAACGCCGAGAAGCTCCTGGCGGTGCCGATCTCCTCCGACGGTCAGCGCCTCGGCATCCTCATCGTGGCCGACAAGGAGAACCGGGCCGGCGGCGTGGACGATTTCCATCCCGAGACCGACGGACGGATCCTCATGCTGTTCGGAAACCAGGCGGCCATCGCGCTCGAGAACGCCCGGCTCCACAAGGAAGCCCTCGAGAAGGAACGTATCGAGCGCGAGATCGAGCTCGCCGCCACGATCCAGAAGACGATCCTTCCCGACACGCTGCCCGAGGTGCCCGGACTCATCCTCGCGGGCGGCAATCAGCCCACCCGGCAGGTCGGCGGCGACTACTTCGACGTGTTTCCCCTTCCCGACGGAAAAACCGCCTTCTGCGTGGCCGACGTGGCCGGCAAGGGAGTTCCCGCCGCGCTCCTCGTATCGACGGTCCACGCGTGCCTCCACCTGCTCCTGCCCGCGCTCAGCGACGACCTCGTGGCCCTCTCGGTCCAGCTCAACCGCCATCTGGTGCGCTATTCCTCCACCCGGAAGTTCGCGACCCTTCTCCTCGCGGTGTTCGACCCGAAGACCCGGGAGCTGCGCTACGTGAATGCCGGACACAACCCCGGCATCCTCCTTTCGGGTGGGGAAGTCACCCTGCTCCCGGCCGGCGGACCTCCGGTCGGTATGCTCGCCCTGGCCGTCCACCGCGAGGCACGCATCGTGCTCCAGGAGGGTGACCTCCTCGTCCTCTACTCCGACGGCATCACGGAAGCTCAGGATGCTCAGGACGAGGAGTTCGGAATGGAGAAGCTGACGTGCCTGATCGAGACGCATGCGGCCGAATCCCCGGCGGAGCTCACCGCGCGCATCTTCCGCGACGTCGCGGACTTCACGCGGGGGGTCGCCCAGTACGACGACCAGACCGTTCTCGTGGCGCGCGTGAAATCTGGATCGGAAAACGGATAACCGGATCGGTCCGGGGCTCGTAGAAGGGGGGCAAGATGTCACGCCTGCACCACTTCTTCAGCCCTCC
Organism: Acidobacteriota bacterium; assembly: GCA_016789625.1. Taxonomy (GTDB): domain Bacteria; phylum Acidobacteriota; class Thermoanaerobaculia; order UBA5066; family UBA5066; genus JAEUQS01. The sequence continues at coordinate 7,078 of JAEUQS010000341.1, forward strand.
GGGCCGGGAAACGCCTCCGGCGCGCTTCCCATTCAGCCCTCCGGGCCGGGAAACGCCTCCGGTTTCTCCGAGGCTCCTCGCGGCCGCAGCCCTGGCGATAGCGGCCGGCTGCACGTTTTCGCGCGACATCCAGATCAAGACCCATCAGCTCATGCGGCCGTTCGCTCCCGGCGCCGTGAACGGCTACAACGTCGAGGAGCATCTTCAGCGGGGGTACATCCCCGAGGTCCTCGAGTACCTCGGAGAAGGCGGCGGGCTCAAGTCGCTCGACGCTGCCAAGGGCGCCCGCGTGCTCGGGCACGCTCTCCTCGAGCGCGGAGACTTCAAGAACGCCAAGGTCGCTCTTGCACGGGCCTTCAACGAAGAAGGACGTCCCCAGCAGAAGGCCGACTGCGGCTGGGCCATGGCGCAGGCGCTCTACTGGGAGGGCGACTTCGGGCAGGCTGCCAAATGGTGCCGCCTCACCACCGACGTCGGCAGGACCATCCCCGACGGCTGGACGAAGTTCCTCGAGGCGCTCGACGGCACGAAGCTCTACGCCGGCGTCGAGCCCGGCGCGTCGTTCGTCGTGCCCATGAAGTTCGGCGGCCCGGACCTCATTCGCGTGCTGCCCCGGATCAACGGAATCGCCGCGGGCGAGCTGGTTCTCGACTCGGGCGCCTCCATGTCGCTCCTCACCGAGTCGGCTGCCGAGAGGCTCGGTGTCGTGCCCATCCCCGGTGCCGTCGCCGGTGCCCAGGGCCTCCATTCCATCGAGATCCCCATCAAGTTCGGTCTCGCCAAGACCGTCACCGTGGGAGACATCACCCTCGAGAACGTGCCTTTCGGCATCCTCCAGGACGACGCGCTCCAGTTCCAGACGAAGACGGCGGGCGCGTTTCATCCCGCGGGAGTGCTGGGCGTCCACTTCATGAAGGAGTTCGACTGGAAGCTCGACTACCCGAAGCGCAAGGTCGCGGTCATCCGGCTCGATCAGAACCGCACGCGGGGCTCGCGGCAGCAGAACCTCTTCTTCCGGCGGCTCAAGCCCATGGTCCGCACCTCGCTCCAGCAGGAGGCGTGGTTCCTGTTCCTCCTCGACACCGGCTCCGAGCCCACCATGCTCACGCGCACGGGAGTGCGCCGCTCGAAGAACACGAACTTCGAGTCGAGCTACCCCATGACCCTCGAGGGCATCGGCCAGAGCCGCGTGTCGTGGGGCAAGATGTCGAACATCACGGTGGGCACCGACCGCTTCCAGATCTGGTTCAAGGACATCGTCGTCAAGGAGGACCAGGGCTCGATCGAGGACGGCATCATCGGCTCCTCGTTCCTCTCGAACTTCGAGGTCGAGCTGCGCTTCTCGGCCATGACCGTCCGCCTCAGCCAGCCCGTGGAGAACTACCTGAGGGAGAGGGAAGAGCGGGGCCAGCAGGCCACGAGCGCCTCGCCGCTCCAGTTCCCTTCCTCCCAATAGCCGATCGGCCCCGCCCCGGTGCAACAATTGCGTCCATCGAATGGGCATGAGCGCGAGCGTCCTTCCGAGGTGTCGCAGGGGCCTCCCCGCCGGAGCTCTCGCGGTCGCCCTTGTCGCGGTCGCCTGGGGGCTGCTCACCGCGTGCCCTGCCAGGCAGGAGGACCCGACCGTGAAGTCGCGTCACGACATGGTCGAAACGCAGATCCGGGCGCGCGGCGTGCGCGACCCGCTGGTGCTCGCGGCGATGGAGAGCGTTCCCCGGCACGCTTTCGTGCCCGACAGCGAGGCGGCCGCGGCCTACGACGACCGCCCGCTCCCCATCGGAGCGGGGCAGACCATCTCGCAGCCCTACATCGTCGCGTTCATGACGGAGCAGCTCCAGCTGAAGGGCAACGAGAAGGTGCTCGAGATCGGCACCGGCTCGGGCTACCAGACGGCCGTCCTCGCGAAGCTCGCGAAAGAGGTCTATTCCATCGAGATCCTCGAGGGCCTGGCCTCGGCGGCCGGCAAGCGACTCGTGGGGCTCGGCCTCGGAAACGTGAGGCTGCGCGTGGGTGACGGCTATCGCGGGTGGCCCGAGGCCGCGCCGTTCGACGCCATCATCGTGACGGCCGCGCCCGAGAGGGTTCCGCCTCCGCTCCTCGCGCAGCTCGCGCCCGGAGGCCGGATGGTGATTCCCGTGGGGGCGTTCTACCAGGAGCTCAAGGTCATCGAGCGGACGGGCGAGGGCTTCAAGGAGACGAGCGTCCTCCCGGTGCGCTTCGTGCCTCTCGCCGGCGAGGCCCAGCGCGACCACGAACCACCCATCGAGTAGCTATCCCGCCGGGAGCGTCAGGCGAGCGAGGCACCCCGTTCGGTCGGTGCGGTTCTCCAGCGTCAAGGAGCCGCCGTGCGCTTCGGCGATCTGACGGGAGAGCACGAGGCCGATGCCCGAGCCGCCGGGCTTCGTGGTGAAGAACGGCACGAAGAGGTTGGCCGAGCTCGCGAGCCCGGGCCCTTCGTCCTCCACGAGGATCTCCACGAGCCCTCCGTTCACGCTCCACGACAGCGTGACGGCGCCTCCCGAAGGATGCGTCGCGTCCACGGCGTTCCGGAGGACGTTGATGAGGAGCTGCTGCAGGAGGTCGGCGTCGGCCTCGAGAACCGTGTCCGGCCCCTTCGAAACCGATATCGGGATCCGTGTCTCGAGCGCCGCGATCGAGGAGAGGAGCGGTCCGAGGTCCACGGAAGCGAACTTCGGCGACGGCACGCGGGCGAGCCGCGCGTAGGCCTCGGTGAAGCGTGCGAGCCCGCCCGCGCGCTCCTCGATGATGGCCAGCCCGCGTGAGAGATCCTCGCGGTCCTCGGCGTCGAGCCGGCCCTGCGCCGTGCGCCGGAGGCTGCCCGCGAGGGAGCGGATCGGCGTGAGCGAGTTGTTCAGCTCGTGCCCGAGGACGCGGATGAGCCGCTGCCAGGCCGCGCGCTCCTCCTCGCGGAGAGCCCGCGAGAGGTTCGTGAGGACGAGGAGGTCGTGGGGGAGCCCCCCCTCCCGAAAGCGGCCGCGCCGCACGGCCCAGCGGCCGAGCGCGTTCGGGAAGCGCAGCTCCCGCACGCTCTCCGTGGGACCCGAGAGGCACTCGGCGAGCCCCAGCTCGGCGGCCGGCGTGTTCGTCAGCTCCTCCTGTGGCCGGCCGAACAGAGCTTCGGCGGCCCGGTTCGCGAGGCGCAGGCGGCCGTCGGCGTCGAAGGCGAAGACGGCGACGTCGATGCCCGCGAGCACCGTGCGGAGGAGGTTCGTCGCCTCCACCGCGCCGATGCGCTGGCTCGAGAGGATGTCGGCGAGGGCGTGCGCCTCGCGAAGGAGCTCGCCGTAGGCGTCGTCGTTCCTCACGCCGCGGATGCGCATCGAGGTATCGCCCTCGCGGAGGCCGAGGAGGAGGTTCGACGCCGTCTGGAGCGGACGCGAGGCCCGGCTCCGCACGGCGAAGGAAAAGCCGATCCACGAGGCGATCACGAGGCCCGAGACGAAGACGACGGTGCGGGTTTCGAGGCCGCTCTCCATGAGGAGGAGCACGGCGAGCACGGAGCCGGGCAGCCCCGCGAGCAAGGCCAGGAGGAGGAGCCGCCTCTCGAACCCCAGGAACCGGTCCACCGAGTGGCGAAACCCCACTCTGTCCTTCTACTCCTCGTCGTTCGAGGACGCGATTCCGTAGCGCGCGAGACGCCGGTAGAGAGCGCTCCGCGAGAGGCCCAGGAACTCCGCGGCCTGCCGCACGTTGCCGTTCGTTCTCGAGAGCGCCTTTCGGATGAGGAGCTTCTCCACGTCCTCGAGCTCCATGTCTTCCACCGAGGGCGGAGAGGTCCCGCCCCGCGGGCGATCGGTGTCCGCCGGGGTGGGCGCGGCGGTCGCCCGGAGGCCCAGGTCGGGCAGGTCGATGCGCTTCCCGCGGGCCATGAGGACGGCCCGCTCCACGGTGTGCGAGAGCTCGCGCACGTTGCCGGGCCAGGCGTGGGCCAGGAGCGCCTTCATGGCGTCCTCGGTGAAGCCGTCGAAGCGCTTGCGGTAGCGCACGCTCACGCGATCGAGGAAGAACATC
>JAEUQS010000366.1 GCA_016789625.1 Acidobacteriota bacterium
CACCTCGAGGCCGCCTGCGCGGAGAACGCCGTCGTCCGGAGCCGGCCGGCCCCGGCGCAGCACGGCCTGGATGCGCGCGACGAGCTCCCGCGGCTCGAAGGGCTTGCCGAGGTAGTCGTCGGCGCCCATCTCGAGGCCCACGATGCGGTCCATGACGTCGCCGCGCGCCGTGAGCATCACGATGGGCACGGCGCTCGTCTCGCGCAGCTTGCGGCAGAGGGCAAAGCCGTCCATCTCCGGCAGCATGACGTCGAGCACGACGACGTCGGGCGGGCTCGCCCGCAGAGCGCGCAGGGCCTCCTGGGGATGCGAAACCGCGCGCACGGCGAAGCCGAACGGCGTGAGGTATTCGCAGAGGAGCGTGCCGAGCGCCTCGTCGTCGTCCACGAGGAGAACCTGCGTCGTCATCTGCCGCGGCTCATGGTACGGCCTCACCTCGAGGCGAGCGCCGCGCGCGGGGTGATGCGGGCCGCGGCGAGCGCCGGCAGGACGCCCGCGAGAAGCCCCGTCGCGAGGGCCATCGCGAGGGCGACGGCAATCGAGCGGAGCCCCGCGCCCGCGCCCCAGCCGGTGGCCGATGCCAACGCGCCCGCGCCCAGCGCCCCGAGCGCAGAACCGAAAAACCAGCCGGAGAAGCCGAGAAGCGAAGCCTCCAGCAGAACCTGCACCACGATGTCCCGGCCGCGCGCGCCCACCGCGCGCCTCACGCCGATCTCGACGGTGCGTTCGCGGACCGAGAGAAAGAGGAGCGCCGCGATGCCGGCCCCCCCGGCCACGAGCGCGACCGCCGAGAGCCCGCGCGTGAGGAGCACGACTCCCCGGTCGGCCTCGCGACGCGCCGCCAGCATGCGCGACTGGCTCTGCACCTCGAAGTCGTCGGGCTTGGCCCCGAGCCGGTGCCGTTCCCTCAGCACCTCGCGCATCTCGTCTTCAGCCCGATGGGGGCCATCCTCGAGGCTCACGTAGACGGCGCTCAGCCAGCTGACGTTCCGCATGCGGCGCAGCGCCGTGCGAGCCGGGACGAGCACCTGGTTGTCCTCGTCGGACCCGTCGGCGCGGCCACCCCGCGCGGCCAGCACCCCCACGACGTCGAAGGGCACGCCGCGCACCCTCAGGGTCTGCCCCACGGGATCGCCGCCCGCGAAGAGCCCATCGGCGACGCGCGCGCCCAGCACCGCGACGCGGCTCGCGGACTCCTCGTCGGCGGCATCGAGAAACCGCCCCCGCGCGAGCGTGAAGCGCCGGATGCTCAGGTACTCGGCGCTGGTGCCGAGCACGGTTGTGGGAAACGAGAGTCCGTTTGCCTTCGCGATGCCGGCGGCCTCGATGCCGGGCGCGGCGGCTGCGATCCCGCGGATCTCCCGCAGCGCGTCGAGGTCGGAAACCCGCAGCGTGCGCGCCCTTCCCCTCACGGCCCGCCGCGCGACGAACGTCTTCACGGCGGCGGGCCGCACGACGACGAAGTCCGACGTGCCCATCGCCTCCACGCCGCGGAGAACCTCGGCCCGCGCGCCTCGCGAGAGTCCGTCGGTGACGACGACGGCCGCGACGGCGGCCGCGACGCTCACGACCGCGAGGGCCGCCCGCAGCCGATGGGCCAGCAGCGCGCGGACCGAGAGCGACAGGCCCCGCGAGAGGCGCAGCAGCCGGCGCGACATGTCAACGGAGCGCGGCGGCCGGCGCGAGCGCCGCGCCGCGCCGCGCGGGGAGCACGCCCGCGAGCAGGCCCACCGCGAGCGAGAGCCCGAGCCCGAGCGCCACCGCCAGGGGCGAGAGCCCACCCTCCAGATGGAACCGGCGGATCACGTACAGCGCGAGCCCGCCCCCCACGGCGAGGCCCGCGAGTCCGCCGGCGAGCGTCGTGAGCGTGGTCTCGAGCAGGAACTGGAGCCCGATGTCTTTCGCGCGCGCGCCCACCGCGCGGCGGAGGCCGTTCTCGCTCACGCGGCCGCTCACGGAGGCCAGCATGAGCGCCGCCGAGGCGGCCCCGCCCGCGAGGAGAGAGATGCCCGCGACGAGCGGCAGGAACACGATGAGGACGCGCTGCACGCGGGCCACCATCTTCTTCACCAGGATCGCCGTGACCATCGAGAAGTCGCTCTTCTGGCCCTCCGCGAGGCCGTGCCGCTCGCGCAGGATGCGGCGCACCTCGCCTGCGGCCTCGTCGACCCTGGACGGATCGCGCACGAGGAGCTTGATCGCGACGATCGTGTCCACGTTGAGGAGCCGCCGCATTGCCGTAGAGATGGGGACGACGATCTCGGCGTCGCGGTCCATGCCGTGGATGTCGGTGCCGAAGGGCTCGAGGACGCCGATCACGCGGAACGGCACGTTGCGTACGAGGATCTCGGCGTCGAGCGGATCCTCGTTGCCGAAAAGCTGTCGCGCGACGGTCTCGCCGATCACCGCGACGCGGGCCGCCTGCGCGACGGCCGCTGCGTCGAAGAAGACGCCCTGCGTCACCCCGCGGCTCCATACGAGAGGCGCGCGCTCGGAGGCTCCCAGGACGCGCGCGGTCGCGGTTGCGTCCCCACGTTTCACGGGTGCGCCCGGAAGCACCTGCTGCGGATCCCAGGACTCGATGCCGGGGGCCTCGCGGGCCAGCGCCTCGGCGTCGTCGAGCGTGAGCCGCGCCGCCTCGCCGCGCGGGCCGCTCATGAGGGGCGCCCCGCCCGCCATGACGAGAATCGAAGACTCCCCGAAGTGATGGCGACCCGTCGCCTGGATGCGTCGCTCGGCGGCCCCGCCCGCCGAGACGACGACGGTGAGCGCCGTGATTCCCACGAAGCTGCCGGCCGCCATCGCGAGCGTCCGGAGCCGGAACCGGCCCATCGCGCGAAGGCTGCTCGCGAGGGCCCGCCCCGCCCTCACGCGTTCACCACGTTCACCGCGTTTACCTCGTCCGAGGCGATGCGCCCGTCCTCGATGCGCACCACGCGCTTGCAGCGGGCCGCGAGCGCCGCGTCGTGCGTCACGAGGACGACCGTGCGCCCGGCGGCGTTGAGCGCCCCGAGCAGGTCGAGGATCTCGCCCGCCGTGCGCGAATCGAGATTCCCCGTGGGCTCGTCGGCGAGCAGCAGATCGGGCTCGTTCACGAGCGCGCGGGCGATGGCGACGCGCTGCTGCTGGCCGCCGGAGAGCTCCTCGGGCGTGTGCTTCATGCGATCGGCGAGCCCCACGGACTCGAGCGCCTTCCGCGCGAGGCCGTCGAGAGAGGACCTCTCGGAGTACAGGAGCGGCAGCTCGACGTTCTGGAGCGCGCTCGTTCGCGGCAGGAGGTGGAACGCCTGGAACACGAAGCCGATCCGCGCGTTGCGAAGGCGGGCCTGTGCGTCGCCCGCGAGCGAGGACACGTCGGCGTCGTCGAGGAGATAGCGGCCGCCCGTGGGCACGTCCAGGAGGCCGAGCACCGAGAGCAGCGTGGACTTTCCCGAGCCGGAGGTCCCGAGGATGGCCACCATCTCGCCGCGGTTTATCGACAGTGAGACGCCCCGCAGCGCCTCGACCGAATCCCCGCCGGGCCGCGTATACGTTTTCGTGACGCCTTCGAGCGCGATCATCGTGCGTTCTCCCCTTCAGCCTTCTTCGGGTCCTGGAGCAGCACCTCGTCGCCGTCGCGAAGGCCGCTCTGGATCTCCCAGGCCGTGTCGTCGCTGGCGCCCGTGGTCACGAAGCGGCGTTCGCCCGAAGCCAGCCAAACGAACGGCCGCCCGCCTTCGCGCCGCACCGCCCGCCGCGGCACCGTGAGCACGTTCGCGCGGACCTCGAGCGCGATGCGCACGGAGGCCGTCATCTCGGGCCGGAGGACGAGGTCTTTCGGCCTCTCGAACCGCACGACCGTCACGTAGTTCACGACGTTGTCGCGAATCTCCGCGCCCGGATCGACCGACTCCACCCGCCCCTCGATCTCGCGGCCCGGATACGTGTCGACGAGGAAGGCGGCGCTCTGCCCCGGCGCGATGCGGCCCACGTCGGTCTCGTCCACGTAGGCCCTCACCTCGAGCCGCTCGAGGTCGAGGAGCGTCACGAACGTGGGCGCCGCGAAGCTGGCGGCGACGGTCTCGCCTTCCTGCGTCGAGATCGACACGACGACGCCGTCGATGGGCGCCTGGATGCGCACGTATCCGAGCTGAGTCTCGGCGGAGGCGAGACCGGCGCGGGCCTCTGCCACCTGGGCATCGGCCGCCGCGTAGGCACGCACCGCGAGATCCAGGTCACTGGCCGCGAGGAGTCCCTCCGCGGCGAGACGCCTCTTCCTGGTGAGGTCCGCCTCGGAGAATCGGCGGGATGCCTCGGCGGATGCGAGAGCCGCAGCGGCCTGGTCCCGCCGCGCGGAGAGCTCGCTCGCGGAGAGCTCGGCCAGGAGCTGCCCCTTCCGCACCGATTCGCCCACGCGCACGAGCAACCGGTCCACGACGCCCGAGGCGCGCGAGCCGACCCGCACCTCGGCGCCCACGCGGGGACGCACCACGCCGGTGGCCTTCACGTACGACCCCAGGTCGCGGCGGGCGGCGCGAGCGGTCGCCCGCGGGGCGGGACCGGTTTCGGCCGCGGGTCCGGCGCCAGCCGGCGTCCGGCCGAGAGCGAACGCGAGCCCTGTGCCCGCGACCACGAGAGCTGCAGTTCCGAGGAGCCAGCGATTCATCGGGGGCGAGAGTGCCGCCCCCGGCTTTCATCCCGATTTCCGCCGTGTAACGGAACGCAACGGCAGGGCCGGGCCCGTCTATTCGGCGGTGAACTTCTGGATGGTCACGGGCGTCCCCGCGGGCGCGAAGAGTGCGTCGTCGAGGAAGAGCTGGGACGTCTGACCGGCCGCGGCCTCGACCGTGACCTCGAGGAGGACGCTGCCCGTGCTCGCGGGTGCCATGAAGTTGCTGGCGGAGCGATCGAACCAGTTCGTGGGCTGGACCCCGACGAAGGGGACCGCCGTACCGAGCGCCTGCGAGCCGAGCGCCATGCCGGCACACTCCACGGTCGAGAAGAAGCGCACGACGGCCGAGTTGGTCTGGACGCCGCCACCGACATGCGTGCGCACCCGGGCGTCGAAAGGTCCGAGATTCCCCACGGCGACGCACTGAGAGAAAGTCATCGTGGTTCCGGCAGGGGTCGCGAGCGTCACGGCCCCGAGCGCGGCGGCGCCCACTCCCGGAGTGTGGGGCGCGGTGCCGACGGTGACGTTCCAGCCCGAGGCATTGGTGTCGAACCTGGGGTTCGTGAGGAGGTTCTGGGCCGCGGCGGGAGCCGCGCAGGTGAGGAAGAAAGCCGTGAGGATCGAAGCGTGAACGTTTTTCATGGGCCCCTATCTTAGGGCGTCGGCCTTCCGAAGGGGAGTGACCGGATGCGCTTGCCCGTCGCCGCGAAGATCGCGTTCGCGACCGCGGGCGCGACGGGGGGAACGGGCTGCTCGCCGATGCCCGAGGGGCGCCTCGTGCTGGGCACGACGTGCACCTCCACCCTGGGCATCTCGTCGATGCGGAGGACGGGAAAGTCGCCGAACGTCGTCTGCTGGATGCGCCCCTTCGCGTACGTGACCTCGCTCTTGGCCGCGTGCGTGAGCCCCCACACGACGCCCCCCTCGAACTGCGCCTCGAGGCCCCAGAGGTTCACGACCTCACCGCAGTCCACGGCACAGACGACGCGCTTCACGCGGACCTCGCCCGCGGGCGAGACCTCGACCTCGGCCACCTGCGCGACGGCCGTGCGCCCGTGGTAGACGTTGCACGCGAGGCCGCGGCCCTGCCCTTTCGGAAGCGGCGTGCCCCACCCCGCCTTCTGAGCCGCCAGCGCCACGACGTTCCGGAGCCTCCCGCGCTCGAGGATCATGCGTCCCACCCGCGCATCGGGACCGTCGAGGAGCGCGAGGCGGTACTTCAAAGGGTCCCAGCCTCCCAGGTGCGCCAGCTCGTCGAGGAAGCACTCCCGCGCGAAGACGCCCGGCGGGTACGTGACGGCCCGCCAGGCCCCGGTTCTCACCGGCGAGGCCACGGGGAAATAGTCGACCTTCAGGTTCGGCACGCGATACGGCGTGTCGTAGCCGCCCCAGGGGCTCCCCTCCCAGGTGTCCTTGTCCTCGAGGTCGAGGTTCCCGAACATCGTGAGGTGGAGCTCGCACATCGTGTGGCTCCAGGCCACCGGCAGGCCGTGCTCGTCGAGCGCCGCCGACAGGCGGTCGATCGAGGCCGGGTGGACGTAGTCCTCGGCGAAGTCGTCGGCGCGCGTGTACACCACCTGCACCGCCGCGTCGATGGCCTTCGAGAGCTGCGCGGCCTCGACGGCGTAGTCGCTCCCCAGACGCCGCCCGAAGCCGCCCCCCATGAGCGTGACGTTCACGGTGACGGCCTCCTCGGCGATTCCGAGCGCCCTGGCGACGTCGCCCTGCACGCGGTTGGGCGCCTGCGTGGGGCACCACAGCACGCAGCGCCCTCCGCGGGCGTCGGCCACGCAGTTCATCGGCTCGAGCGTCGCGTGGGCCTGGAACGGGTACCGGTATTCGGCCTGGTGCTTGCGGTTCGCTACGGCGGCGGCGAGCGCCGCGTCGGCATCGCCCTCCTTCCGCGTGTTTCGCGAAGTGGCGAAGCCGTTCTCGAGCATCTTCCAGAGCGCCGCGGTGTCGAGCGAGCCGTTGGGCCCGTCGTCGAACGTGACCTCCAGGGCTTCGCACCCTTCCATGGCCGCCCAGGTGGAGTCGGCCACCACGGCGACGCCCGTGGGGATCCGCGCGACGCGCCGCACGCCCTTCACGGCCTTCGCTTTTGCGTCGTTCACGCGGAGGACCTTGCCGCCCGGAACGGGAGGCCTCGCGATCACGGCGACCAGCGCGCCCGCGGGCCGCGCGTCGAGCCCGTAGACGGCCTTGCCCGTGACGATCGCGGGCCCGTCCACGCGGGCCACCCGCTTGCCGATGAGGCGGCGCTCCTCGCGGGCCCGCCACGGCGGATTCTTCGGAACCGAGAGCCTCGAGGCCGCCGCGGCCAGGCTGCCGTAGCTCGTGGAGCGCCGCGAGGGCTCGTGGCGCACCGTGCCGCCGTCTGCGGTGCACTCCGCGCG
>JAEUQS010000585.1 GCA_016789625.1 Acidobacteriota bacterium
CCAACGCCAACAGGAGCGCACTGATGAGACACATAGCGAACGTCCTCGCTCTCACTCTCCTCACGATCATCCCGGCGGGCTGCTTCAGCGCGACGAAGTATCGTGCGCAAACAGGCCACAGAGGCGGCTACTCCGATGTCCGGCTCGATGAGAGAACGTTCAAGGTTTCGTTCGGCGCCAACGACGACACGGCCCGCACGACCGTAGAGGCATATCTCCTCTATCGTTGCGCCGAGCTGACCGTCGAGGCCGGTTACCATCATTTCGTGATCGTCGAAGCGAGCGGAGGATGGGCGCCGGTCGATCCCGACGGTGGCCCGCCGCCACCCTCGACTGACGGGTTGGGCCCATGGGCACCGCCGGCGCAGCGGGAGCACGAGCGCCATCACGCACCCGTCTTCAGCGCATTGATCAAGGTGTCTCGCGGGGACCGCCCGCAGGGCGGCTACGACGCGAAGCAGTATCTGAGTCACATGACGTCCCGGATCCGCCGATAGCATGTCCGACTCCTGCTGCGATCAGGAGCCCCCTCACGCGGACGCTTCCGTGCCGGGCACCGGTGCGACGCTTTGGGACGTTCCGGCGCTGCGAACGGCCGCTCTGTCCGGTGGCCTCCTGCTCGCGGCGCTCGCGGCCTACCCCTTCCTCGGCGTTGTCTCCCGGGAGGCCGCGTTCGTCCCCGCTCTGCTCGTGGGTGCGAGCACGTTCGCACCCCAATCCGCGCGTGCCCTTTTCCGCGGACGACTCGGGGTCGGTACGCTCATGTCGATCGCGGCGCTCGGTGCCGCCGCACTCGGACAGGTCGGCGAAGCCGCATCCCTCGCGTTCCTGTTCTCGATCTCGGAAGCTCTCGAAGCCTACGCTTTGACGCGCACTCGGCGTGGCCTCCGCGCGCTCCTGAGCCTGGTCCCCCCGGCGCTGATCCTCAGGCGTGGCGGCGAAGACCGCACCGTCGAGCTCCACGAGGCTTCTGTCGGCGAGCTCATGGTCGTGCGGCCCGGCGACCGTGTCGCAACGGACGGCGTCATTCGCGCGGGCCAGTCTTCAGTCGATCTTTCCGCGATCACGGGTGAGTCGGTCCCCGTCGAGCGGGGACCCGGCGACCCCCTCTTCGCCGGCAGCCTGAACGGCAGCGGCGTTCTCGAGGTCGAGATCACGGCCGCGGCCACGGACAATTCCCTGGCGCGGGTGGTCCGCACCGTCGAGGAAGCTCAGGACCGCAAGGCCGGCAGCCAGAGGCTGGCCGAAGGAATCGCGAGACCTCTCGTTCCGGGCGTGATGGTGCTGGCCCTTCTCGTCGCCGCCATCGGCAGTCTCTCGGGCGATCCGTCCGTCTGGATCTACCGCTCGCTCGTGGTGCTCGTCGCGGCCGCTCCCTGCGCTTTCGCCATGTCGGTTCCCGTGGGAGTCGTCGCGGCCATCGGAGCGGCGACGCGCGCGGGTGTGCTCATCAAGGGCGGAATCGCGCTCGAAGCCCTGGAAGACGTCGAGATCGTCGCGTTCGACAAGACGGGGACGCTCACGCGAAACGCGCCCCATGTGCTCGAGACTCTCGCCGCGCCGGGATACACCGAGGATGCGGTCCTTTCCGTCGCCGGGGCCATGGAGCGCGACAGCGGGCATCCGCTCGCGAGGGCCGTGCTCGCGACACGGGCTCCAGACGCGGTGGCAACGGGAGTCGAAGCGGTGATCGGTCACGGCCTGACGGGCTACGTCTCCGGGCTGCCGGCGCGGCTCGGAAAGCCGGACTGGATCGACCCGGGCGACCTTTCTGCTGATGTCGAGCGGCTGCAGGAAGCCGGGGCAACCGTCATCGTGATCGAGCTCGGCGGGAAGGTGATCGGTGCGATCGCCGTTCGCGACGAGCTCCGCGAGGAAGCGACGGACGTCGTCTCGGACCTCCGGCGCCTGGGAGTCCGGCGCGTCGTGATGCTGACCGGAGACAACCCGAAGACCGCCGGCGCGCTGGGGCGCCGAGCCCAGGTCGACGAGGTGCACGCGGGGCTCCTTCCCGAAGGCAAGGCCTCGATCATCGAACGGCTCGCGCTCGAGGGCCGCGTCGCGATGATCGGGGATGGCATCAACGACGCCCCTGCACTCGCGACGGCCACAGTCGGTATCGCCATGGGCGCCATGGGTAGCGACGTCGCCATCGAAGCGGCCGATGTCGCGTTCATGGGCGACGACCTGCGGCTGCTTCCGGCGACTCTGGTTCACGCCAAGCGAGCCATGCGGATCGTCCGCCAGAATCTCTTCATCTCCGGGGTCATTCTCGCGACCCTGGTACCTCTCGCGGCGCTCGGATTGCTGAAGCTCGCGGTCGTGATCGTCGCGCACGAGGTGGCCGAGGTCCTGGTGATCGCGAACGGTTTGCGCGCCGGGAGATCTCGCGCCTTTCAGCGAAAGGCGAGCTGACGTGACCCGGAGGCCCACTGGTCCAGGCGAGAACCCGGGCACCGCCTCCGCGCGTCATCAAGCGACCTGGCTGGAACCTCTCTAAGAGCGCTCGGGCCGGGTCGTTGAGGCCCGGCCCGCTCCGAAGACGAGTAACAGGATTACTTGTCGAGCGCGATGCTCACATCGACGGACGATCCCGCCTGCGCGCGCACGGGGATCGTCTTCGTCGTGTAGCCGGGACGCGTCACGACGATGGTGTGCTCGCCCTCTGTGGCCCTGACTCCACGGATGCTGGCAGCCAGATCTTCTGCCGTGCCGAGGAGCCGATCATCGAGATAGACGGCGGCGTCCTCTGGCGTCACATGGATTCGAAGCCGGCCCGTGTCCGCCCCCTCCACCGTGGACCCCATTCGCGCGGAGCGTGAGTCCCGGTCATACCGGGCAGAATCGTCGTCAGAACGGCGGCTATCTCCATCGAGGCCCGCGGGATTGGGGTCACGCTGTGCGACCGCTCTGCCTCCCGGCCCGAACATCCGGCCGGCCGGCAGCTGACCGTTTGCCGGGCCGCTCGACCGATTCTCGCCCTCTGACCCCCGCCGCATCCGTGTGCCCAGATTGACCCGTTGCCCAGCCGCTACGTCGAGATCGACGGCATAGTCCTCATAACCGGCCGCACGAAACTCGACGCGATAGCTTCCCGGCTTCACGTACAGGAAATCCGGCCGGCCGTCGAAGTCGTCCGCGGCGCCAATGTATGTCCCGTCGAGCCAGACCTCGGCCTCTTCGGGAGAGATGTCGGTATCGATCACGGCGAAACGAACACCGCGATTTACAGAGGAATACACTCCCATACTGCCCCAGTACGGCGATCCATACCACCATCCCAGAGAAGACCAGTAGTGGTGCGAACCGTAGCCATGCCCGCCACCGTAGACGGCGCCGCCGTGCGACCCACCGCCATGCGACCCACCGCCATGCGATCCACCGCCACCGTGCGACCCGCCGCCGTGACCCCCGTGCTGAGCGCTTGCGGTAGACGCCGACAGGATCGCGACGAGCACCGCGAACGCGAGTGCCAGCTTTCCCGGATTTCGTGTGATCATAACTGCCTCCTCGTCGCCAGAGGAATAGTTCCACGCGGTTTTCCGTGGATACGTCCCGGTGACGGCCGTCGAAGTACAAGCAAAATTCGCGCCCCGACACCGTGTACTCCGCTTGGGACGGATCCCTACCAAGAACGCCCTCCTCGAGCAGACCTTTCGTGCCGGAAGAACTCGGCCCGTGCCGCCACATGGCCGAGGAGCGCTCGTACCGTGAGGCCGGGCTGAAGCATCGGTCGGCCCGGCACAGCTCGAGGCGCTGGGCGTGGACGCTCCGACGCTCGAAGCCCTCCTGGCCCGGCCCGATTCCAACGTCACGCGCTACGAGCTGCGAGCGCCGTTCGACGGAACCGTCATCGAGAAGCACCTGACGTCCCGGATCCGCCGACAGCGTCTCCGACTCCAACTTGCGATCAGGATCCCCCTCACGCGGACGCTATCGACCCCGAGTCGCCCGCCGAAAAGGGCGAGTGGGTACTGCTGTCGAACTTCCCCACACCCTGTGAACAAAGCTGCGATGAACGCGATCTGTGGGAACGACCCCGAGGCACGGTACGGCCGCCACGAGCACGACGAGCGAGCGGTCGATCCAAACGGACGGATCGCCTGACTGCCGACGGCGCCGGCCAGAAGGCCAGCGCCATGGATGCCCGGGATGCTGTCTGGCGATTCGTTGAGCCCATTGGAGGACAGACAATCGGGAGCCGCCTTCAGTCGAGAGCAGCGACGAACCCCGGTATCCCATGAGATGAACTGCCGGCCGCTCGACTTGTCACGTGAATGACACATGCCCTGATCTTGAGAGAGGGATGGGCTCGCCGGTGACCATCGATTCATCCACCACGCTCCGGCATCGAGCACGACGCGGTCCACGGGCACCTTCTCTCCAGACCGCACCCGTACCTGGCTGCCGGGAACGACGCTCTCTAGCGGCCGATCCTCCTCGCGGCCGTCGGCCCCAACGACCCGAGCCGTCTTCGGTGCCAGGTCGAAGAGCGCCCGGATCGCGCGGCCCGTCTGGCTCCGCGCCTGGAGCTCGAGAACCTGACCGAGCAAGACCAAAGTCGTGATTGACGGCGGCCGCCTCGAAATAGACCGGCACGGCGCCGCCAGGCTGCCGGAATACGTGCGGTAGGGCAGCCGGGAAGAGCGTGGCGAGCAGACTGTAGATGTACGCCGCTCCGGTTCCCATCGCGATCAGCGTGAACATGTTGAGACGGCGCGTGACGAGGGAGGCCCATCCCCGCTCGAAGAACGGCTACCCGCCCCACAGAACGACCGGCGAGGCCAGAACCAGCTGGATCCACGGCGTGGCGGCCGCCGGCAACAGCCGATCGAGCGGTCGCCCGAGAAGCACGTCGGCCGGACGTTCGTCATCGCGATGGATCGTGAGGCTGACCCAGAACCGCCTCGACATGTCGACGAGCTCCGGGTTGGGAGCATCCAGGATCGAGATCTCGCGCGGCTCGAGCGCCATACCGCAGATCGGACAGGTGCCCGGCCCGGCGGGGACGATCTCAGGGTGCATGGGCCAGGTCCACGCCCCGGGGAGGCCGCCGCGACGGCGGGTTGCGGCGAGCCAGGCGTCTTCGCGGGCTCGGACAGATAGCGCGCCGGATCTGGAGGAATTTCGTGCGGCACCGCGCTACAGAACCGGATCGTCGCGCCACCGTGCTCGGTCTGGTGCGGCGTCGCCGTCGTGACCGTCATTCCGCAAACGGGATCCTTCCCGTCACCACCGGGCTCCGCCGCGGCCGGCACGCTCGACGTTTCCAGGTCCTTCATCTCGGCCCTTCGGGTTTCTTTCGCGGAGCGCTCGAGTGAACGTGGACGATGCGCCAGACCCCGTCTCGCCGGCGGAGCACGACGCTCTGGATTCCCTTCATGTCGAACGAGCGCTTTTCGTACGTCCCCTGGAGCCGGAGCTCGAATGTCGCGAGCGCCATATCGGACCCTGCGACGACCCGCAGGTTCGTGCGCTCGTGCTTCGTGATCCTCATCTCGGTGAGCTCGTGCTTCAGGTGGTGGTCACGGTAGTCCGTCCAGCCCCAGTTCGCTTCGCCCGACTCGATGACGCTCGAGGTCTCCTCCGTCTCCCAGCATGCAGCCACGCCGGGCAGGTCTCCCTTGCGGAAAGCCTCGGACTCCCGATCGAGCACCAGCGCGATCTCGGCCTCAGCGGGCTGCCCGGCTCCCGTAGCATTCGACGAGCCGGCAGCGACGGCCACGACCATCAGAGCCCGAGCAATGAATCGAATCATCCGAGACTCCTCGCGCATCATGTCGAGCGCTCGCCGGGCTTGATCGCACTGTAAAGACAGAGTGTTCCATAGAGGGTGCTGAAGGCTCCGCGCTGCGAAACCCGCGAGAACCCGGCCTCCTCGAGCAACGGGACGAGCTTGCCTTGCACATTGTCTGCCGTGTTTGCGAAGCCGTCCAGGATCTGTATGAGTAGAAACAGGCCCCTCATCAAGGGATTGGCCGCGCGCCCCCAGTCGGCGACATGGAGCTCGGCGCCCGGCTTGAGCACACGAAGTAGCTCTCGAGCCGTGCTTTGCTTGCCCTCTCGATTCAAATGGTGAAAAAAAAGGCTCGAGATTACGTGATCGAAGTGCGCATCCGGATAGGGGAGGCTGTGGGACAAAGCCCTGTCGAATCTCACGGCGACGCTTGCGCTTCGGGCTTTTCGAGCCGCGAGCGACAGGATCGCCGGGTCGCCGTCTACACCCACGATTTCCGCCGAGGGCTGGCTCACTTTGGCCCAGATGGTGAGCGTTCCCGTTCCGCACGCGAGATCGAGAACACGGTGGCCGGGCTCCAGGCCCGCCTGCTCGATGAGCGCTCGCTTGAAGGTCCGCTCTCGCGTGGTCGCGCCCACCACCGCGTCGTAGTACGGAGTGAGCCAATGGAACCCGAGGGCCGGAACGTACCGCGCGTCGTCAGCAGGCTGCTCCGTCACTTCACACCTCCGGCGCCTGCGGGAGCGTGCGCCGGCGGTTCCTCGTCATCTCGCGGAAGACCGGCACGAAGGCGTTCGCGTTCGGCGTCCGTGATCTTCGGAAGGTGCCGAACGAACGACACCATCTTCCACACGTCCTCCGGCTCGTGCGTCGACGCGAAGCCGGGCATGCCAGTCATCCGGAATCCGTGGCTCGTGATCCAGAACAGCGCTCCATCCGTTCGGCCCTGTGTATCGGCGAGCGCTAGGTTCGGCGCCGGAGGGTTCAGACCCTGGCCGATCGCGGGCTGCGGAAGACCGGGCGCGCCGTGGCAGGCCAGGCAGTTCGCGCGGTAGTGGACGAGTCCTTCCGCGAGCGTTTCCTCGTTCACCGGCCCCGGATTGCTCCCCTTCGGAGCCCGTCGCGCGAGCGATCGCTCGCGGACGAAGACCGCAGCGCGCTCCTCCCCTTCACTCACGGGCGCAGTCGCCGCGATGTCGAACCGGCCCTGGCCGAAGTACACCCACGCGCTCAGAGCGCCGAGGATGGGTGTCGTCAGAAGGCCGGCGGCGAAGACGACGAGCTTCCTCACGTCAGAAGCCCGTCGAGAGGCCGGCCGTCACGCGCAGGAGGTCCCGCTTGCCCGAGCCACCCGCCAGGTCCGAGGAGACGCCCACGTCGAGGACGCTTCTTACGGAGATCTGCCTTCGGAGGCCGGCACCCGCGGAAAGGATCGGGCTTTGCCCGGTCGAGCGGCCGGACGCCACGCGCAGCTCTGCGAGGCCCGTGGTGTGAAACGCTCGTGGGTAGCCGAGGGGCCTCGACCAGCCGAGCGTCAGCGCCGGAAGGACTCCTCTGCGGCCCTCGCGGCGGTTCGGATCCACCTCGAGATCGGCATTGACGTGCAGCCTGTCCCTCGCCCCGACCGTCTTCGACATGATGCCGCGCATGCGAGCCGCGACTCCGGCCGCTTCGGAAGCGACCGGCAGAGAGAGGTCGACACGCACCGCGAACGCTGGCGTATCGCCGTGCTCGCGATTGAAGGAATGGAAGATCCCGAGATCGAGCTTCTCGAGACCCGAGCGCTTCTCGAGGGGCTCGGAGCGCGTCCTTCGATAGGCCGAGAGCTCCACGCTCAGATGGGTATTCCTGGCGATGCCATAGAGGTACGAGAGGTCGAGGCCGAAGCTCGTGGCGAGCCCATCCGGGCGCCGCAGGAACAGCCCGCCTTCCAGCGCCTGCTCGCGGAACGCGATGGACTCCGCGTCATCGAACGAGAGCGGACGCCCGGCGTCCAGGTTGCTGTGGTCGACCGCCGAGGCCGGCTGGCAGAGGAAGAGGGCCATCAGGCTCGCGAGGGGCACTCGCAGTTCGAGGCGCTTCATGGCTCAGTGCTCCGGAACGTGGGCATCAGCGGCGTACGG
>JAEUQS010000390.1 GCA_016789625.1 Acidobacteriota bacterium
TCACCCGCCGCGTGCCCCGTCACCGAGAACGGGCCCGTCCCCGCCGACGCGGACTCGAGCGCTCCTTCTCCGCGCTCCTCGACGAAGGCGCGCGACGCGACGTACACGTCCCGCAGCTTCCCGAGGAGCGAGGCGTCCGGCTCGCGGGTGCGGAGCCGCACGCCGCCGGGCACGGCCTCGATCGACGCGAGGCTGGTCAGCGCCGCATGGCCTCCGGCGCGCGCCCTCTCGAAGCTCCAGACGACATCGGCTGCCGTGAGCGCGCCGCCGGAATGGAACCTCACGCCCCGGCGCAGGCGGAAGTCCCACGTCCTCTCGTCCGGGTTGCTCCAGGACTCCGCCAGAGCGGGCACGACCCGCATCTCGGAGTCGAGCGCGACGAGGCTCTCGTACACGTTGCCGAGCACTTCCTGCGTCTGGGCGACGTGTCCGCCCGCGTGCGGGTCCAGCGACTCCGGAGCGCAATCCTGAAGGCACACCAGCTCCTCGCTCGCGCTTCCGGGCGTCGCCGGGAACCGCCCGCAGGCAGACGAGAAGACAGCCAGCCCCAGGAGGGCCGAGAGAAATCGGAGCATTCGGGGTCCCTGGGAATACGGGTCCCGGCCGTGATTCGGATCACGTACAGTTCGGCCTCTCGCTCCCGAAGGAGGTCTCCTTGACAGCTCTCACGGAAGATCCGCTCGTCACCCGCGCCGAGGCGACACGCTTCGAGGAGACCTCCCGCCACGCCGACGTGATGCGCTTCGTCTCCGCGCTCGAGGCCAGGAACGATCCGCGCCTCCACGTGACGACGTTCGGGAAGAGCCCGGGAGGCCGCGAGCTGCCTCTTCTCGTGCTCTCCGCGCGAGGCGTGAAGGCACCCGCGGAGTCGCGCCGGCTCGGCCTCCCCGTCGTCCTCGTGATCAGCGGGATCCACGCGGGCGAGGTGGAAGGCAAGGAGGGCTGCCTGATGCTCGCGCGGGACCTCCTCGCCGGCACGCAGCCCGGCGCGGGCGAGATCCTCGCGAACCTCACGCTCGTGATCGTGCCGCTCTTCAACCCCGACGGGAACGACGCCATCGACCCCGGCAACCGCCGCCTGCACCTCCCGCAGCTCACGGGCCAGCTCGGTCCCGACAGCGGCGTCGGCACCCGCGTCAACGCGGCGAAGATCAACCTGAACCGCGACTACATGCGGCAGGAGGCTCTCGAGATGCGCCTGCTGCAGTCCCGCGTGTGCCAGGTGTGGGAGCCCGACCTCACCATCGACAACCACGCGACGAACGGCTCGGTGCACCGCTTCTCGATGACGTACGACGTCCCGCACACGTTCGAGAGCGGGCGCCCCGAGCCGATCCTCTACATGCGCGAGACGCTGCTCCCGCCCGTGACGCGCGCGCTGAAGGCGAACCACGGCCTCGACGCGTCCTGGTACGGCAACTTCGTGGAGGACGAGCGCGCGCTCGAAGCCGGCGGCGACGCGGACCCCGGCGCGAAGGTGGGCGAAGGGTGGATGACGTATCCCCACAACCCGCGCTTCGGGAGCAACTACCGCGGGCTCACGAACCGCCTGGACCTCCTTCTCGAGTGCTACTCGTACATCTCGTTCGAGGAGCGCGTCCGCACCGCGTACGCCTTCATGCTCGAGACGCTGCGGCACGTGGCCGCGCACGGGGACGACATCGTCCAGCTCGTCGCGTCGAGCCGCATGCCGCGCGAGCGCATCGCCGTCCGTTCGAGCCTCGAGCGCTTCGAGACGCCCCTCGAGATCCTCACGCGCACGCCGCGCACGCTGGACGGCGCGCCGTCCGCCGTGACGATTCCGTACCTCGCGCGCTTCGTGGGGAAGACCGTCGTCGACAGGCCCTGGGCCTACGTCGTTCCGCCGTCCGTGGGCGCGCATCTCCGGCAGCACGGGCTCGCCGTCGAGGACGCCGCCGGAACAGTGGAGGTCGAGATCCCCACGGTCGAGAGCCTCGGCACCGAGAGCGGCCGCCTCATCCTCGAGGCCGCGACGGTGGGCGAGATCGCGGTCTCGTGGAAGCGCGAAGCCCGGCCCGTTCCCGAAGGCGCGCAGCTCGTGCGCACCGATCAGCCGCTCGGGGCGATCGCCGTGTATCTGTGCGAGCCCGAGAGCGACGACGGCGCGATCGAGAACGGTGTCCTCGCCGTCCCGGCGCGCGGCGACGAGCTGTCCGTCTGGAGGGTTCCCGCCGCTCCTTGAGCCCGGCTGCGCTACTCTCGTCGTCGCCGATGACGAACGCCTACGACCTCCGGCCCGTCTCGCTCCCCCGCCTCTCGGGGGGAACGTTCTCGATCTTCGTCAAGCTTCTCGAGAGCCGCCTCCTGGGGAGCACGCTCACCGGCAAGACGCTTTCGGACATGGGAATCCCCTACTTCCGGGACCTCGTCGTCACGGAGTCGCCCGTCTTCCGTCCCACCTGGCCGGTCTCTCCCGCGATTCCGCGTCCCGAGACGACGGACGTCTTCGAGGCCCCCCACCCCACGCTTCCTCCCGTGGGGCCCGTGGTTCGCGCGGGCTTCCTCGCGCGGACCGCGGAAGACTTCGCGAACGCCTACCGCTCCGGACAGACGACCCCCGAAGAAGTGGCCGAGAAGGCGCTCGCCGCCATCACCGCGAGCGACGGTCTCAACCCGCCGCTCCGCGCGTTCCTCGCTCCCCGGCGCGAGGAGGTCATGGCCGCCGCTCGCGCGTCTTCGGACCGCTGGAAAAAGGGCCGTCCGTTCGGGCTCCTCGACGGCGTGCCGGTGGGCATCAAGGACGAGCTGGACCTCGCGGGCTATCCCACCACGGTGGGCACGCGCTTCCTCGGCACCTCGGCCGCCACGGAAGACGCGCACGCCGCCGGACGCCTCCGCGCCGCGGGCGCTCTGCTCCTCGGCAAGACGAACATGCACGAGATCGGGATCGGCGTGACGGGCTTCAATCGCCCGCACGGCACGGCCCGCAACCCCCACGCGCCCGGCCACTACACGGGCGGCAGCTCGAGCGGCTCGGCGGCCGCCGTGGCCGCGGGGCTCTGTCCCGTCGCGCTGGCGGCGGACGCGGGCGGCTCGATCCGCATTCCGTCGGCTCTCTGCGGCGTCGTGGGGCTCAAGCCCACGTTCGGCCGGGTGAGCTCTCACGGTGGCGCGCCGCTCGCGTGGAGCCTCGACCACTACGGCCCCATCGCGGCGACCGTGCGCGACGCCGCGCTCGCCTACGCCCTCATGGGCGGCCACGATCCGCGGGATCGCGACACGCGCTTCCAGCCCCCGCTCACGCTCTCGGGCCTCGAGGACCGCGCGAACGCCGGCCTCGGCGACCTCACGATCGGCATCTTCCGGCCCTGGTTCGAGGACGCGGCCCCCGACGTGGTGAAGGCCTGCCGGGAGCTCCTCGACCAGCTCGTCGCCCGCGGCGCCAAGCTCGTGGAGATCGAGATCCCCGAGCTCCGCGCAGCGCAGCTCGCGCACCTCGTGACGGTCGCGAGCGAGATGGCGACCTCGATGGCGCCGCACATGAGGGAGCACGGACGGGACTTCGGCCTCGACGTGCGCGCCAACCTCGCGCTCGCGCGGGCGTTCACGGCAGGGGACTACGTCAAGGCGCAGCGCGTGCGCGCGCGCACGATGGCGGCGTTCCAGAACGTGCTCGAGAAGGTCGACGTCATCGTGACGCCCGCGACTGGAGCCACCGCCCCCGCGATCCGCGCCGACGTCCTGCCCGACGGCGAGTCGGACCTCACGACGCTCCTCGCACTCATGAGGTTCGCCTTCCCGTCGAACCTCACGGGGCACCCGGCGATCTCCTTCCCCGCGGGCTACGACCCGCAGGGTCTGCCGGTGGGGATGCAGCTCATCGGACGTCCGTGGCACGAGCACGTGCTGCTGCGCGTCGCACGGGCCGCCGAGGCGTTCGTCGAGCGAAGGAAGCCCCAGGTTTCCTACGATCTTCTGGGCTGAGTCGAGATCGGGGAACGGGATGATCCAGCTGCGACGACTCTGCCTGGCGCTTCTTGCGGTCCTGATCGTCTCCGGTATCGCAACCGCCTCGGAGCCTCTTCCCACCAAGGCCCAGCGGGCCACCGAGCGCCTTCGGGCCTTCATGGAGAAGCGGCAGATCCCCGGCCTCTCCGTTGCCGTGGGGCAGCGAGGACAGCTGGTGTGGAACACCGCGCTGGGCGTCTCGGACCTGCAGAGCAACGCGCCCCTGACCGAGGACTCCGTCTTCCCGATCGGGAGCACCTCCAAGATCCTGACGTCCGTGGCTCTGGGCCAGCTCATCGAAGCCGGGAAAATCGATCCGGATGCCCCGATCCGGACCTACGTGCCGTACTTCGAGGAGAAGGCGCATCCCATCACGGTACGACTCGTCGCAGGTCATCTGTCGGGAATCCGGGACTACGACATGAAGGCCGGGGAGTATCACAACACCCGGAGGTTCGAGACGACGCGCGAAGCCGTGGACGTCTTCCTGAAGGACCCCCTCCTGTTCGAGCCGGGAACGCGCTATGCCTACTCGGCCTACAACTTCGTGCTGCTCAGCGCCGCCATCGAGTCCGCCTCCGGGCAGGACTTTCTCTCCTACATGCAGAAGATGGTCTTTTCCGCATTGAGCCTGAAGCGGACCGGTCCCGATCGACGGCCCTCCCCGGTGCCCGGCCTCGTGACGTGCTACACGGCGGGCTTCAGGGGCGTTCCGTCCGTGGCAACGCCACTGGATGTCAGCAACAAGTGGGCGGCCGGAGGATTCGTGTCGACCTCCGTCGAGATGGTCCGGGTCGGCAACGCCTTGCTGACCAACCAGCTGCTGCGACCCGACACGCTCGCCGTGCTCACCACGCCACAGAAGCTGAAAGACGGAAAGGAAACCGGCTTCGGCTACGGAATGGGATGGCGCAGCGGGCGCGAAAAGCTTCCTCTGACCAAGCGGGAGGTCCAGGTTCTGCACCATGGAGGGACCGCCAACGGCGCCATGTCGTTCTTCGTGCTCTTTCCCGAAGAGAAGCTGGTGGTTTCCATCAACTGCAACCTGCTCTTCACTCCCTTCGGGGAGCTGGCCACCGAGGCCTACGCCATTGCCGATCTGTTTCTCCAGAAAGAGCTCGAAAAGCCCTGAGCCCGAATGAACGGATTCGCGACGCCAACGCCAGCCGCGACGAAGGCCCTCCTCGCGAGCTGCGATCTCCCTACGGAGGACCTCGACGGCCTGAGCTTCGAGCATTTCCTTGGTCTGGGGCCTGCCGACGCGCCGCTCGGCGTCGTGGGTCTCGAGGTCTTCGGATCGGTCGCTTTGCTGCGGTCCCTCGCCGTCGCGCCCGAGGGGCGGGGCCTCGGTCTCGGCAAGGCGCTCGTCGACGGAATCGAAGGCCACGCCCGCGCCGCCGGCGTCAGCGAGCTCTACCTCCTCACGTCGACGGCGCGGCCGTTCTTCGAGCGCCTCGGCTATGCCCTGGCCGACCGCTCCGCCGCGCCCGAGCCGATCCGCGCGACCCGCGAGTTCTCGTCGATCTGCCCGGCCAGCGCGGCGTTCCTCGTCAAGCGGCTCGCGACCGGATGACCCCGTTCCCACGAGGATCTTGACGGCGCGACCCGGAATGCCGTATGACTCACGAGTCATATGACTCGTGAGTCACATCCCCTCCGCGCGACGTTCCGCAACCTCCCCGGGGACAAGCGCGAGAAGGTCCTCGCCGCCGCGCTCCACGAGTTCGCGCGGAACGACTACGCGGCGGCCAACCTGGACCGCATCGCCGCAGCGGCCGGAGTTCCCAAGGGCTCTCTCTACCAGTACTTCGGGAGCAAGGAGTCGCTCTACGCCCTCGTCCTCTCGGAGGGTCTGGAACGGGCACTGACGCTCTTCGAGGCGAGCCTGCGCCGCAGGCCGCCGGCAGACGCGTTCGCGCTTTTCCGCTCTGCGCTGGTCTTCGCGCTGGCGCTGTTCGAGAAGAGCCCGGACCTCGCCTGGATCTATCTGAGGGTCGGTTATCTGCCTGCGACGGCCCAGCGGGAGACCGTGCTCCCGCGGCTCCGCGAGATGGGGCGTTCCTTCACGGATCGCCTGCTCGACATGGGCATCGCCGAAGGATCCATCGACCCCGCCGTCGACCGGCCCGCGGCGGCCTTCCTGCTCGATGCGCTCTCCCAGCGCTTCCACGAGACCGTCCTCCTGGCCGGATCGGTTGGAAAGCCGACGCGAAAGGCAAGGGAACGCCTCGCCGACGCCCTCGTCGACCTGGCGCGACGGGCGCTCGCCCCGTCCAGAACCGAAAGGAGAGCCCCTTGAAGATCCCTGCGGTCCTCGTGACCTCGCTCCTCCTCGCCGCTCCGCTCCGCTCGGAGACCCAGCCCACACGGGTGGACCTCGAGGCCCGTCTCGCGCCAGCCGACCCCGGAACGGCGCCGCTCTATGGCGTTCTCACGCCGCTCTTCCTCGACCATCTCGAGCGCACGGTTTCCAAGGACCGCCTGGCCGAGCTCTGGAAAGCCACGGACCGGAACGCGTTCCTGGCGCTCCTCGAGAAGGTCACGGGGCGCGATCTCCTCGAAACCGGCGAGCGGATGTTCGAGGCGCTCGAGAAGGACGCCGTTCGCGCGCCCGCTCCCCCCGGAGACTGGGTGAACTCCGAAGCGGGGCCGTTCACGCTTCACATGCGGCCCGACAGTGCCGCCCAGCGGGATCTCGCCCTCATCGAGAAGGACGCGACGGAGACCTGGACACGTGTCGCGGCGCTCCTGGATCTCTCCGAGGCGGTCGACGCGAGCCACCGGCTCCTCGCGGGCGACGGCCGGATAGACGTGTACCTCCACGCGGCGCGCGCCGGCGAGGGAAAGGACCGGCTCGGACACGGCCACGGCGGGACGTCGCTGGGAGGCACGATCGTCGACGGCAAGGGGCGGCTCACGACGCGCATCGACGTCCTCTACCTCAACGCCTTCTCGCTCGCCGTGCTGGAGCACGAGGTCGCTCATGCCGTGGTGCTCCTGGCCGCATTCGACGCGGCCGCGTTCGCGAAACACGCCCTCGAAGACAAGGCTGGCCTGAAGACCGCGTTCCTCGCGGCCTACCGCAAGGTGCCCGCGTTCCTCCACGAGGGCCTCGGCGACTACGCGCTGTACCACCACGGGCTCCAGAAGAGCTGGGGGCTCCTCCCGGAACCGAGGAAGATTCTGACGTCCCTTCGCGCCTCGGGCAAAACGCTTCCGCTCGAGGAGCTCCTCGCGGGCGACGTGAGGTTCCGGGCGAAGAACCACAAGGTCTTCTCCCTCGAAGCCGCTGCGTTCCTCGACTTCCTTCTCGCCACACGGGGAAAGGAGCTCGTTCGGCGCTGGCTGTTCAGCGGAGAGCCGAACGGCGCCAAGAGCTTCGCGAAGGTCTTCGGAACCGGGATCGATGCCTTGGAGAAGGAGTTCTGGAGTCGGTAGCTACAGTGCTTCCAGGTGGAAGCGCGCCGTCGCCTCGCTCAGTACGTGCCGCAGGGCCCGAAGGTCCCAGACGAGAGGCTCCAAGCTGCCTCCGAGCCGCAAAGAGGCGAGCGCCGGCTCGTCCTTCGCGCCCGGCGCTTCCAGCAGCGCGAGCAGGGCCTCGACAGTCGAAAGGGCGTCCCCGGCGGAATGCCACTCGCGCTGCGAAGCCAGAGTGCTCTCGACTCTTGCCCGCGCCGCACCCTCCAGCTCCTCGAGGAGGGGCGCCAGACGCACCGGATCGGTGTAGACGACCGTCCCGAGAGGAGATAGGACTGGTGCTTTGGCCACCG
>JAEUQS010000405.1 GCA_016789625.1 Acidobacteriota bacterium
AGGCGATGATGACGACCGAGGTCATCTCCGTCGCGCCCACGGCCTCGCAGGACGAGGTCGCGCCGCTCGTCGCCACGTACGGCTTCAACGCGATCCCCGTCGTCCACGGTGATGATGCCGAGCGTCCGCATGTCCTCGTTCACGACCGGGATCGCGTTGAAGCCGTACTTGGAGACGAGCTGCGCGACCTCGTCCTGCGTGGCCGTGGGCGCGACGGAGATGACCTCGGTCGTCATCATCGACTCGATGCGCTTGTCGGGCGGGGAAGGCAGGAGCTTCCGGAGCGAGACCACGCCGACGAGCCGGTCGTCCGCGTCCACGGCGTAGAGGTCGGCCACCGTCGCGACCTCGGGGTCGATCTTGCGCAGGTGGTCGAACGTCTCGCTCACGGTCCATTCGGGCCGCACCTTCACGAGCTTGTCGGTCATGAGGCGGCCGGCGGAGCCCGGCTCGTACGAGAGCAGGCCGCGCGCCGCGGCGGCGTCCAGCGCCGACATCTTGTTGAGCACCGGGAAGCGCTTCTCTTCGGGCAGGAACGAGAGCAGCCGGGCGCCGTCGTCGGGCTCGAGCGTGTCGAGCGCCTTCGCGAGGAGATCGTGAGAGAGGCGTGTCAGGGCGATCTTGAGCGATTCGCCGCCGAGGTACACGAGCAGGTTCCCGAGCGTCGCGGCGTCCAGGTTCTCGAGCACACGGACGCGGTCTTCCCGCGGGATCTCGTCGAGGAGGTCGGCGACGTCGGCCGGGTGGAACTCGGCGAGCCCTTCGCGGAGCGCGGAGGGATCCTCGCGGACGATCTCGAGGACGTCCGGGCCGAGCAGCGTGCCGAGGCGCATTTGGAGGGAGTTTAGTGGTCCGGAGCCGTTCCGCGACGGTAGCAACCGGGCCGGACATCCGACAGGAACGGGAACCGGGCGCGCGTCTCGGAGACGCGGGCGGGATCGACGTTCGCGACGAGGATCGTCTCGTCCTCGGCCGCGGACACGATCGTCTCGCCCCAGGGCGAGATGAGCGCGGAATCGCCGGAGTAATGGTGTCCGTCGCCGTCGCCCACCCGGTTCACGCCCGCGACGTACGCGACGTTCTCGATCGCGCGGGCGCGCAGCAGCGTCTGCCAATGCGCCCGGCGCCTGTCGGGCCAGTTCGCGATGACGACGTAGAGATCGGTGTCCGGCGCGGCGACGCGGAACGGCTCGGGGAAGCGCAGGTCGTAGCACACGAGCGGCGTCACGCGGATGCCGTCGACGTTCCACGTCACGACGCCCGAGCCGCCCGCGTAGTGCTCGTGCTCCTTCGCGAGCGAGAACGGGTGGAGCTTCTCGTAGCGCGAGCGCTCTCCGCCCGGGGTCGTCAGGATCGCTTCGTTCACCGGCCTTCGGGAGGGGTCGGCGTGCGTCGCGACGCCGGCGAGGATGCCGATGCCGAGCGACGCCGCGGCCTCGCTCAGGAACTCCTGGATCGGGCCGTCCGGGGGCTCGGCGATGCGTGAGGCGTTCATCGAGAAGCCGGTCGCGAACATCTCGGGCAGCACGGCGAGCGTGGCGCCGAGATCGCGTGCGCGGCTGAGCTGCTCCCGGGCGCGCCGAAGGTTCCGGGGGACGTCTTCCCAGGCGATGTCGAACGAGACGAGGGCGAGCTGCATGGCCTTTCGAGTCTCGCACGGGCCCTCCCGGGGGAGCGGGAGGCCATGTCCGAAAACGGCTGACGTGGACGGCCGGCCGGGCGTACCTTTCCGGCGTGATGAACGCGACGACCCCCGTTTCCCAGTCCCGGGCGCTCGACCTGGAATCCTGCTGGAAGGCGTTCGAGAGCCGTGACAAGCGCTTCGACGGACGCTTCTTCACGACGGTGAGGACGACGCGCATCTATTGCCGGCCGGGCTGTCCCGCCCGGCTGCCGCGACGCGACAACGTGCGGTTCGTGCCGACTGCGGCGGCCGCCGAGGAAGCCGGCTACCGGCCGTGCAAGAGGTGCCGGCCGGACGCGGCTCCGGGCACGCCGCTGTGGTCCGGTACGACGGCGTCGGTCGCGAGAGCGCTCCGCCTCATCGAGGATGGCGTTCTCGGCGAACGCGCCGCTCTCGACGAGCGGGGCGTCCCGGCGCTCGCGGACCGTCTCGGCATGACCGACCGGCACCTGCGGCGCCTGTTCGCGGAGCATCTCGGAGCGTCGCCGGCCCAGATCGTGAGAACCCGGCGGGTGCATTTCGCGCGGCGCCTGCTCGACGAGACGGCGCTGCCCGTCACCCGGATCGCGTACGAGGCGGGCTTCGGCAGCCTCCGTGCGTTCCACACGGCGTACAAGGAATCGTTCGGGGAGCCGCCGAAGGCGTCCCGCGCGGCGGAGACGCCGAAGGAGGCCGGACGCCTGCTCACGCTGCGGCTTCCGTACCGGCCGCCGTTCGATTGGAACGCGATATTGGGTTTCCTGGCCG